>CAYFWA010000341.1:6843-7287 GCA_964346625.1 uncultured Myxococcales bacterium | reverse complement strand
GTTCCCGAATCGAACCTTCCTCGGCTCGCGGGGCGGGTCACGCGCGGTCGGTGGGGGCGGCGTGGCGGCTCGGGTCCGGCTCCGGCTCCGGCTCCGACTCCGGACCCGGCTCGGGACTCGAGGCCTTCGTTTCGGTGGGAGACGCGTCGGGGGAGTCGTCTGTCGGGACCCGACAGGCGGCCGACGCTCACGTGGGCACGCCCATGCGGGGCAGGATCCAGACCTGCAAGACGATCCAACCGACCAGGATGAGGATGATGAGCAGTCCTTGGTCCATGTTGGGGGTATAGCCGATATCTGGCCGGATGCCAGGGCGGTCGTGGCGGTGGACGGGGCCCGGCCCGACCCATTTTGCCCTACCCCATTTTGCCCTACCCATTTTGCCCTACCCCATTTTGCCCTACCCCATTTTGCCCTACCCCATTTTGCCCTACCCCATTTTGC
>CAYFWA010000341.1:0-6743 GCA_964346625.1 uncultured Myxococcales bacterium | reverse complement strand
CCTACCAATACAGCTTCCACTGCAGGTAGTACACGTAGGGGTAGAAGCCGAACTCCGAGCGGGCGCGCAGGCCCTGGGGCGCGTCGAGGTCCAGCACGGGTCCCTTGCCCACCGGGATCAGGGCGCCGGCCACGAACATGGAGTTGTCGCCCACCTTCCAGGTGACCGTGGCGCTCACGAGCATGCTCGGATCCAACAGATTGCCCATGACGGTGAGCGACAGCGGCACCCGCTCGTGGGGCTCGTAGTTGACCCCCGCCGCGGCGTAGAGCAGCCCGAGGTTGAACACCTCGCCGAACTCGGCCATGCGCGGCTTTTGCGCCACGCCCAGATAATCCCGCGGGTGCCGCCGGCCCAGCCCCTGATAATAGAGCTCGGCGAGCACCACGAGATTCTTTTCGGTGTCGAACCTGTAGTCCATCCCCACCACCGCCCGGGCGAAGTGGTTGTCGCGCCCCAGCGCGTTGCCCGATCCGGCGTACAGCAGCCCCTCTGCGTCGGGGGCGTCCACCTCCACGTCCCAGGTGTAGGTCACCTCGGTGCGCAGCCGCAGCCGCTCGATGGTGCCCGTGACGAACAGGCCGCCCACCACGTCACCGCGCACCCAGCCCACCTCGGCGCCGAGATCCCACTTTTTCACCGTGGTGCGAAACCGGGTCATGAGCACGCTGTGCGACAAGGCGAACTGCGGCTCGTACTGTTTGCAGCGCGAGCCGTCCGGGAGGCGATCCCTGACGGAGCGCCCCGGCAGGGTTCGCTGCACGCAGCCCGGACCGCCAAAGGCGCCCACCACCGCCAGCTCGGTGAACCGACCGAGCGCGAAGTTGAGCCGCAGGGCGTCCACCCCGGGCTTGTACTCCTGGTCCAGCTCCACCGGGGAGAAGGTGCCCACCAGATCCGCCGGCTTCCAGACGAAGCCCACCCCGAAGGAGATGGGCTGCCGGCCGACGATGACGGTGAGCTTTTCGTAGCGCACCTGGAAAAAGAGCCGGTCCACCTCGTGATTCCAACGCAAGGTCTCGTCCTGGGGCGCCACGTACTGCAGCGGCAGGGCCCGCACCGGCCGCGCGGCCGAGGCGAAGCTCAGCGACTCCAGCGCGCCTTCGAAGGAGCTGAACTGCGGTTGGGTCCGCAGATGGATCCCCCACTTGTAGCGCTCGTGGTGCGTCCCCTCGGCCTTGAGCCGCAGATCCACCAGGGCCAGCCCTCCGCGCTCGGGCAATCCCCCCATCAAGGTCCGCACGTCGGCCGGGTACTGGGGGAAGTGCATGAGGTGGAAAAAGGACTTGAAGGAGCCGTCCAGGTTCACCGAGTGATCGAGGTTCTCGATGTCGGTGAGGGGCACGGCGCGCGCCGCCGGGCGACCGGCCAGCAGCAGACCCGAGGCGAGCAGGACCGCAGCGAGCCGCGCCGTGTTGGGTGTTTTCGCGATGGCGCGTCCCATGGCGGCCTCACTCGCTGCCGTCGCCGCCCGCGGCCTGCTCGCGCGGCGTCTCGTCGGTCAGCGAGGCCCGGTGGGCCCCGTTGACCCGCTCGTCGGCGTCAATCTGGCCGTCCTTGAGGTTGATGAGCCGCCGCGCGCGATCCATGACCCGCTGGTCGTGGGTGGAGAACACGAAGGTGACCTGCTGCCGCTCGTTGAGGTCGCGCATCATGTCCAGCAGGGCCGAGCCGGTGGCCGTGTCCAGATTGGCCGTGGGTTCGTCGGCCAGCACCAGGGAGGGCTTGGCCGCCACGGCGCGGGCCACGGCGACACGCTGCTGCTGCCCGCCGGAAAGCTCGGTGGGGCGCCGCTTCTCCATGCCCTGCAGGCCCACCCGCTCGAACAGCTCCTCGAGCCGCTTTTTGCGCTCGACCGCCGGGACGCCCTGCAGCAGCATGACGAACTCGGCGTTTTCCCAGGCCGACAGCACGGGCACGAGGTTGTAGGCCTGGAACACGAACCCCACCTGGGTGAGCCGTAGGTGCGCGAGCTCGCCGGCGCTCATGCGCGACAGATCCTGCCCCCCCACCTTCACCGTGCCCCGGGAGGGCGTGTCCAACGCCCCGATGAGGTTCAACAGCGTGGTCTTGCCCGAGCCCGAGGGACCGCAGATGGCGGTGAACTCCCCCGTCTCGATGCGCAGGTCCACGCCGCGCAGGGCGTGCACCTGCACCTTGCCCTGCTGGTAGGTCTTTTCGAGCCCTTCGATTTCGACGATGGTGGAAGCCATGCTCGCCTCCTTGTTCCGGTCAATGTTCGTTTCGTCGGCGCCGCGCCGAGCCCTTCGTTTTCAGACCTGGGTGATCGCTTTGAGCACGTTGAAGCGCGCCGCCCGGATAGCCGGATAAACCGCCGCAAGCACCGCCATCAAAAACACGCCTACCGAGGCCCAGATGGCCGACGACCAGTACAGCTTGCCCTTGACCACGGACAGGGCCACGCCCCCCATCTCCATGGCGCTCTCGCCAAAGGAGCTGAGGTCGATACCGGTGGTCTCCAGGTAGTCCACCATGGGCACCGCCGCCACAGATCCCAGGGCCACGCCGAGGAGGCCGATGAGGGCGCCCTCCATGAGCACCAGCCCCACGATGCGCCCGGGCCCGGCCCCCACGGCCCGGATCACCCCGAACTCCCGCGTGCGCTCCATCACCGACATGAGGATGGTGTTGAGGATGCCGATGCCGATGATCAGGTAGACGATGATGATGAAGATGTAGCCCGAGGCCTCGTCCAGCCAGATGAACTCCGCCATCTCCGGCATGGCCTCGTCCCAGCTCAGCACCCGCAGGCCCGGGGTGGTGATGGCGCGCTCCAGCGTGCGGTGCGCCGCCTCGGTGCGCTGCAGCGAGTCCAGGAACACCGCCACCTGGTGCACCCCTTGCTCGATGTGCATCATCCGCTGGGCGTCTTCGAGCCGCAGGTTGATGAAGGAGGCGTCGAGATCGGGGCTGTTGAACTCGAAGATCCCCACCACCAGGAAGCGCTCCGACTCCCGGCTCCCCATGCCCTGGGTGTCGATGATCACCTTGTCGCACACGTCGACGTCCAGAGTTTTGGCGAGCTGCACCCCCACCACCACCGGCCGCCGCGGCGGATCGTCGGGCCCCGTGGGGCGAGCGCACCACAGGGCGTCTTTCTTTTCGAGCTTTCGCTCTGCGGCTTCGATCCGGGCCCGGTCCGCGCCGAGGTAGACCCCGCGGACGATCTTGTCCGCGATGTCGTTTACCGGTCGCTCCTGCGTCGGCTCCACCCCGGCAAAGAAGATCCCCACCGAGTCCGATGCCGTACGGGCCAGGCCGCCGCCGAACACCCGCAGGGCCACGTGCGCCTCGGGCAGGGCCTTTCGGACCTGCTGCCGCACGCGCTGGGGGTTGGTCACCAGCAGCTCCACCGAGCGGTTCTTCTGATAGTCCTCGGCCTGCACCACCACGTGCCCGGCGCGCCCCTGTCGGATACCGAGCTCGATCATCAGCTCGTGTCCCCCGTCGTTCATGGTGATGAACACGATCCCGAGAAAGTGCCCCATGACCACCGCCCCGATGGTGATGGCGGTGCGCATCTTGTGTCGCCACAGGCCTCGAAACGCCAGCTTCAGACTCAACATCGCGTCCCTCCCAGATCGCTGATCCCACTACCGCTACGAGCAGGAGCGGAAGCGCGGCGGAGCGGGCGGATGGCCGCGCGCAGCTCGGCTTTGTCGCGAAGCGACAAAACGTGTGTTTGAGCACGGCCGTCCGCACGCGGAGCCAAAAGCGCTGCAGCGGTGCTCGGTTGTGGCAAGCGATTCAGCATTTGCAAACGCTCCCCCGCGTCAGGCGTGGTGGCGCATGGCGACCACGGGCTTGAGGCGCCCCGCCCGCAGCGCGGGATACAGCGAGACCAACACGCAGACGACCTGCACCATGATCATGGGCACCAGGATCGCCTTGAGCGTGTGGGCGGACCGCCACACCGGATTGATGAAGGTGCCCTGATAGGTGAACCCCCCGGTCCACCGAGACAGGTCGATGCCCTCCACCACGGCCCAGTGGTTGAGCAGCACGCCCCCGCCGCCCCCCACCGCCACCGCGATGAGGGACAGCGCCAGGGTCTCGAGCACGATGAGCCCGAACACCTGCCGGGGGCGCATGCCCAGGGACTTGAGCACGCCGAACTCCCGGGTCCGCTCCCAGACCGCCATGAGCATGGTGTTCATGACCGTGAGGGCGGCCAGGGCGAAGATGATGAACAGCATGATCCCGATCCAGAGGTCCTGGGTCTGCAGCAGCTTGGCCATGTCGGGCTGGATCTGTTTCCAGGAGCGGACCAGGGGCTCGAGCCGCTGGCGCGCCCGCTCGGCCACCGCCGCGGGCTTGGCGTCGGGGGTGGGGACCAACAGCATCTCGTGGGCCCGGGCGTTGAGCCGCCGGCTGTCCACCTGCTGCGCCGGGTAGTAGGGGAGCACCAGGGCCGGCAGCGCCGCGGGCCAGCGCGCGTCGGACAGCAGGCCCACCACCTCCACCGCGCGCTGGCGGCGCCGTCCCTCCTCGTCGGTGACCTGGATCAGCGCGACATCCCCGAGCTTCAAGCCCAACGCCCGGGCGGCGCGCTGGCTCAGCAGCGCGGGCCAGTGCCCCGGCCGCTGGGCCACCCGGGCCGCGCCCGACCGCGTGAGGTCCTTGCCGACGGCCAGCCGCTCGGACAGGCCGCTGAGCTTCTTTTCGAAAGGCGGCTCCACTCCCACCAGCCGCAGCTTCTGGCCGGCTCGCCGCTGGAGCACGGTCAGGGGGCCGGCCTGCAGCCCAGACAAGTCCAAGTCCAGGTCCGGGTCCGGGTCGTCGCCCTCGGCCGGCTTCGCCTTCACCCCGTAGACGCGTGGCAAGCCCTGGGCAGCGGCCGCGGCCCCGTCTCCCGGGTCTTGCTGCCGCGTCCCCTCGCCTGCGGGCCCCGAGTGGGGGGAGGAGGAGGCGCCCTCTCGATCCGCTGACTCCGTTGGCTCCGCGGGCTCCGCGGGCTCCGCGGGCTCCGCGGGTTCCGCCCCTCGCGCAGCGAGCACCGCGCCCACGGTGAGCCGGGCACAGCCATCGCCGCCCCCGGTGGCGGCCGGCTGGGGAGTCAGGGTGTCCCCCGCCTTCCACCCGAGCCGCCGCGCCACCGCCCGAGGGAGGTACAGCGCGCAGGCGTCCTTGCCGACGCGGGCCCCGCGGGCTTTCAGCCAGACCGCATCCCGCAGCGTCACCTGGACCCGCTGGGCGCGGGCCCGGCTGACGGTGGCGCGCGCGTAGACCCGCTTGGCCACGGCGCGCACGCCCGGCACGCCGTCGAAGCGACGCTTGAGATCGTAGGGGATGATGGGCGCCGCGTCGCCGTCCTCGGGCTCGTAGACCGTGACGGGCGCGGGCAGGGGCTGGCTCCCGGCCCGCTGGCCCTGGCCGTCAGTGACCACCCGCAGCCGGGTCTCGAGGCGCTCACGCAGCCGCTTGACCAGGGGCCGAGGCTGGCGGGGACGCGGACCGATCACCGCGATCTCGTGGACCCGATCGCCGAGGGCCATGATCCGCTGGGCCGCGCTAAGCCGAACGAACACCCGCGTGCGATCGATCATGTCCACGCCGGTGCGGTAGATGCCCACCACCCGGAAGTCCTGGTAGAAGGTCCCCTGGGTGTTGTCCAGCGACGCGGCCTGGATGAACACCTCCCCCCCGACCTCGAGATGCATGGTGCGCGCCAGCCGGAACCCCACGACGATCTCGCTTCGCTTCGGGTCGGGCGCTGTCGCCAGGTACCGACCCTCGATGACCTTGTCGGCCATGAAGGTCACCTTGCGCTCCTGGCTGGGCTCAACCCCGCTGACGGACACCGGGGCCGAGTGGCGCACCACCATCTTTACCCGGGACGCCTGACCCGGGAACGCCTCGCGGGCATCCACCGCGGGGAGCCCCAGCACCAGGGACGGGTCCGAAGGGGCGCCCGGCAGCTCGTCACGCAGCAGCCCCACCACCTTGATCCGCTCACAGCGGCCGCTCTTTTCCACGCGCTTGGGGGTGAGCACCGTGCCCACCACGATGGCGTGACGCCGGGCCCGGTCCCGGGGGACCAGCGCCTCACAGGCCAGGGCGCGGTCCGCGCGCCAGGGCGTCGCGGGATCCAGGGGCCGGCCGAACAGCACCGACTCCTTGCGGCGGGCGGGGGCGTCGGGGGCGAGCCCCTTCACCGCCACCGACAGGTGCTCGTCATGGGAGGCCAGGGCGTAGCCGTACACCCGCGCCGCGGCCGCTTTCACTCCCTCGGTCTCGCGGATCACCTTCAGCAGGTGATCCGGCCGGTTTAGCGTGGACTGCAGGGCCTTGCCCTTCGGGTAGGCTGGATCGTGCACCTGCAGGTGCCCCAGCTCCAGCCGCGTGATGCCCCTGATCATCTCCTGGGTGAGGCCCTCGGTGAGGCCCCACGTGGGGATGGCCAACCAGAGGCTCAGCGCCATGGCCGACACGGTGATGATCGTGCGCCGGCGCTGGCGGAACAGATTTCTCCAGGCGGTCTTGATGAGCAACCACATGCTGCGCTCCTATGGATCGCGACCGGCGGGGGTCGACGTGGCTTCGCGTAAAGGGACGCACCGCTCTCTGGGACGAACGGGGGCAAAAGGGCGTCGGCCCAATGAACCGATGGGCGTTTCGCGCGCGGCCCGCCGGTGGACCGCCCCGTCGGAAAGAGGCGGGGGCTCGAGCTCAGGCCCCGATCACGAATTATCTGATCGTTCAGGCCGCCGATCCATCCCGGC
>CAYFWA010000340.1:0-7295 GCA_964346625.1 uncultured Myxococcales bacterium | reverse complement strand
GCCCGCCTCCGCAACTTCAGTTCGGAAAATATGGCCCACAAAAAAACGCCGGCGCACCCGCCCTCCCGGCGCAGGGGCACGCCCCGGTACTCCCGCCCGCCCTCCCGGCGCAGAGACGCCGGCCCCCGGGCGGCCCCCACGTTCGACCCCAGGTCCGCGCCCCGTGCGGCCACCAGCACCTGGCCCCCGGGGCTGCCGTCGAGCCAGACGGCGAGCACCAGCACGTCGGCTCGCGCGAGCCGCCCCGACTCCCCGAGCCCGGGGAGCCGCTCGATCCACTCGATCCCGTCGGAGAGCGCCCCGCTGGCCCGCAGCCCGGCCCAGGCCGCGCGCCAGCCCCGGGACCGGGAAAAGCGTCGCAACCGGCGCAGATCCACCGACACCAGCAGGTGCGCCCCGTCGGGCACCAGGGCCAGCAGATCCGCGTCTGACCGAGCGTCCGGGGGGGCGCCCGGCGGTCGCCGCCGGGGCGTCGGCGTCCCAGCGGACGCCGCCCCCGACGGGCGGCGCGCCGACGGGGGACCGCTGCAGCCGGCCCCGAGGCCGGCGGCGCAACTGACCGCGCAACCGACCACGCAACCGACCACCAAGCCGACGCCTGGGATCAAACCCAGGGTTGGTCCCCAACCAATCACCAAAAACGTCAACAAGCGACGCACCCGCGCATCTTGGCACGGCGGCCGTCCCCTGGGCAAGCCGGCCCCGCCAACGGCGACAGCGCTTGCGAGGGGGGCCGAACCGCGGGCATACTTGCGGCATGAGCAGCCTCGATGGACCCCCACCTCCGACATCGCCGGCGCCCGAGCCGCCGCCCACGTGTCACCTGCTGACGCTCTTGACCGACTTTGGCACCCGGGACGGCTACGTGGCCTCCATGAAGGGCACGGCCTACGCAGCCTCGCCCCGAATCCGGGTGGAGGACATCACGCACGAGGTCACCGGGCATGACATCTTCAGGGCCGCCATCATCCTGGAGCAGGTGGCGCCCACCTTCCCGCCAGGCACGGTCCACGTGGTGGTGGTGGACCCCGGCGTGGGCACCCAGCGCAAGCCCCTGGCCGTGGAGTGCAACGAGCAGATCTTCGTGGGGCCCGACAACGGCGTGCTCGCCTTGGCCGCCGCCGGGCCCCGGCGCATCTTCGAGATCCAGAACCCGTCGTTGATGCGTCCCACCCTCAGCGACACCTTCCACGGCCGGGACCTCTTCGCGCCGGTGGGCGCCCACTTGGCCTGCGGCACGCCCATTGAGCAGGTGGGCCCAGAGCTGCCCACCATGCTGGAGCTGCCCCTGCCGCAGCCGGTGTTCGCGCCGAACCACGTGGACGCGGAGGTGATCTACGCCGATCAGTACGGCAACCTGATGCTCAACGTCCACGCCCACCAGCTCGAGGGCATCGATCGGGACACCGTCCAGACGCACATCGGGGGGTTTGCCATCGACGGGCTGAGCACCACCTACGGGGACGTGGCCATCGGGGAGCTGGTGGTCTACGTCGGCAGCAGCGGCTTCGTGGAGGTGGCCCGCCGCGAGGGCAACGCGCGCCACTACCTCGGCGCGCCCCGCGGCACCCGCGTGAGGATCGACCATGCTGCCGTGGAGCGCTGAGCAACGTCGAGCGTCGAGGCGCGCCGCCCGACTTTGCGCCGGGGGCGGGCGCCGTCTTGTGGCGGCGCTGGGGTTGATCGCCGCCCTGGGGTCGACGGGCTGTCCCACCGGGGACGGTGACGGCGAGGTGGTGGGTCGCTTCTACGTGCTGGGCTGCGACGGGGCCTTCAACTACGGGGCCCGCGACGCGCCGGCGAGCTACGACATGAGGGCGGACTTCTTCGTGGGCGAGCCGATCCTGGACGAGACCGAGCTCAACCCGCACCACCGGCTGGATCTGCGCATCCAGCAGGGCGGCAACACCATCGAGGACACCGACAGCCTCTACATCCAGATCCGGGACGTGGCCGCGGTGGCCGAGCGCTTCGCCACCGGCCAGCCGGTCCCCGTGGGCCCCGACGCCCAGGTTTCCGCCGCCCTGCTGCTCTACGTCACCTGCCCCACCTTCTTCGGCGCCCTGGAGGCTACCGCTCCGAAGGAGCCTGGGGTGCAGGCCTGCCCCACGGTTTCGGCCACCGAGGTGCAAACGCTGTGCGGGGGCACCGACTTCAACGCGAGCGTGGACCCCGACGCCCCCTTCCCACCCTTCGAGGATCACCACTCCTGTCTGATCCTGTGCCGCTTCGGCGAGGCCGAGTGGAGCCAGCCCACCCCCGACTCCTTCAAGGTGGACTTCGGGGACGTGGTGGCGGGGATCTTCTCGCTGCGGGTGACCGATCAACGCCTGCGACAGCAGGGGCTCGAGATCTGCGCCGACGGCGTGGACAACGACGGCGACGGGGACACCGACGAGGGCGACTGCGAGCTGTCTCCCGGCCGCGGCATGCTCCGCGGGACGTTCAACTTCGAGGTCCGCCGCGGCCAGGTCGCTCAGGAATTCCCATAACCCGGTCAGCCAAAAAGCGCGGCGCGAAACCGCGCAGTGCCGAGGCGCAGGCAGAGGCGCAGGCGGAGGCGCACCCGCGCGGTGACGAGGTGGAGGTCACCATCCACGAGCTCGCCCAGGGCGGCGACGGGGTGGGGCGGCTGCCGCACGGCGAGGGAGTGGTGTTCGTCGCCGGGACCGCGCCGGGCGACCGGGTACGCGTGGGGCGGCCTCCCGCCTCGCGGCGCCGCAAGGGCTGGAGCCGCGGGCGGCTGCTCGAGGTGCTGGAGCCGGGGCCTCAGCGCCGCGAGCCGCCTTGTCCGCTGACCTCGCGCTGCGGCGGCTGCCAGTGGCAGCAAGTGCAGGAGGAGGCGCAGCGCGCGGCCAAGCGCGGGATCCTCGAGCGGGCGCTGCGCCAGGCCCGCCTCGCACTGCCACCGATCCGGATGGAGGGCGAGCCGCGGCCGGGCGAGGGCGAGCCGCGGCCGGGCGAGGGCGAGCCGCGGCCGGGCGAGGGCGCCGGGGAAGCCGAGAGCGAGCCGAGGAGCGCTGCGGGCGCGCTCGGCTACCGCTGCCGGGCGCGGCTGCAGGGCCAGCGGGGCCCGGACGGCTCCCCGACGCTGGGATTTCGGGCCGCCCGCGACCACGCCGTGGTGGACGTGGCCGGCTCGCCTTTGGGCTGCCCGGTGCTGCAGCCGGCACTTTCGCGCCGGCTGCCCGCCCTGCGTGACGCCCTGCCCTCCGGCGCCCGGGGCGAGCTGCGGCTGCTCGGCTCC
Organism: uncultured Myxococcales bacterium; assembly: GCA_964346625.1. Taxonomy (GTDB): domain Bacteria; phylum Myxococcota_A; class Polyangia; order HGW-17; family JAJRWW01; genus CAYFWA01. The sequence continues at coordinate 4,048 of CAYFWA010000340.1, read as the reverse complement.
CCAGCGGGGGAGGCCGCCGCCGCGTGGGTGGGCGCCGCGGCCGGCGCCGCGGCCGGCGCCGCGGCCGGCGGCATCCAAGCCAGGGAGCTGCTGGCCGCCGCGGCCGGCGCCCTCGACGGGGTGGTGCTGCTGGAACGACCCGCGCAGGGGGAGCCACCCCGGAAGCGGCGCCCAAGGCGGAGGCAGGGACGCGATGGCGGGCACGCGCGGGACCCCGCGCGAGGGCACGCGCGGGACCCCGCGGTCGTCCGCGACCAGGCCGGGCAACTAGAGCTTAACCTGGCCGCCCCCGGCGAGGCGCCCTTTTGGGGCGCCCCCCACGTGTTCGCCCAGGCCAACCCCGCCGTCAACGTGCGGCTGCGAAAGCGGCTGGCGCGCTGGGCGGCGCCGGTGGCCGGCCCGATCCTGGAGCTGTACGCCGGCTCGGGCAACCTCACCCGGGAGCTGGCGGCCCTGTCGGAGGTGACCGCGGTGGAGGCGGATCCCGCGGCCGTCGCCCTGGCGCGGCGGAACCTGGCCGGGGCGCCGGTGCATCTGCGCGGTGGCGACGTGGCGGCGGTGCTCGGCGAGGGGGGAGGCGGCACGCGTCGCGACCACGCCCTCACGGCCCCGGCGCTGGTGGTGCTGGATCCTCCGCGGCAGGGCGCCCGGGAGGTGATCGCCCGGCTGCTCGAGCTGGCAGCCCCCCGGCTGCTGTACGTCTCGTGCGACGCCATGACCTTTGCGCGGGACGCGGCGGCGCTCGCCGCGGGCGGCTACGCCCTCGAAGAGATCCGCCTGCTGGACACCATGCCCCAGACCGCGCACTTCGAGCTCATCGCCCGGCTGGCCCATCGGGGCCATCGCGGCCGCCGGGACCGGCGTTGAGGCGCGGGCCGGAGCCGACGCAGGCACCAGAGTTGACGCACCGCGGGGGCAACTTACCTTTGCAGACCAACAATACCCGTGGACGATGCCCAAGATGCCGGAGAGCGGCCCGAAAATCATGAAAGAGTCACACCAGCCCGTCATCCAGATGAACCTCGTCCCCACCGCAGACGAAAACGGCGACGAGGACATCCTGGGGCTACACGAGCCGCGCTGCGACGAGTGCCGCACCTGCACCCGGGAAAACCGAGTCCTGCCCGCCGACCTCGAGGCCTACGTCGCCGGGATCTTCCAGCGCCACGGTGTGCCCGACGACGAGGCCCGGATCACGGCGCACATCCTGGTGCAGGCCGACGTCCGCGGCATCCAGAGCCACGGCGTGGCGCGCACCGCGCGCTACCTGGCCGGCATCCGCAAAGGATACATAGTGCCCGGGGTGACCCCCGAGATCGGCGAGCCGGCCCCGGCGGTGGGGGTGGTGGACGCCCGAAACGGCATCGGGCAGGTGGTGGCCGACCGCGCCATGGATCTGGCCCTCGACAAGGCCAGCGACCACGGCGTCGGGGTGGTGTCCGTGAAAAACAGCAACCACTACGGCATCGCCGGCTACTATGCCCTCAAGGCGGTGCGCCGCCAGATGGTGGGGCTGAGCCTCACCAACTCCGCCCCCCTGGTTGTGCCCACCTTTGGCGCCGATGTGGCCCTGGGCACCAACCCCATCGCCTTCGGGGCGCCGGCGCGCCGTCACCCGGCCTTTTTGCTGGACATGGCCACCAGCGTGGTGCCGCGGGGCAAGCTCGAGGTCTACGATCGCAACCGCCAGCAGATGCCCGCCGGCTGGACCGTGGACGCCCAGGGCTACGACTGCGAAAACCCCGGCCACGTGCTGCGGCTGCTCACCGAGCGACTCGGCGGCGGCATCCTGCCCCTGGGCGGGCGAGGCACGGAGTTTTCCGGTCACAAGGGCTACGGCCTGTCGTTTCTGGTGGACATCCTTTCCGGGGTGCTGTCCGGAGCGGCCTATGGTCGCGGGGTGCACCATCTCGAGCGCGAGGTGCCCGAGGGCGAGATCGCGGCGCCCAACGTGGGCCACTTCTTTTTGGCCATCGACATCGTGCGGTTCATGGAGCTCGACGCCTTCACGGCCCGCCTCGATGACCTCATGGACGAGGTGAAGGGCTCGCGGCCAGCGCTGGATCGGGACGAGATGTACATCCACGGCGAGCAGAGCTGGCAGCGCAGTCGCGACCACGAGCGCCTGGGGATCCCGCTGGCGCGCAACGTCATGTGCGCCCTGGAGGAGATCGCCCGGGACTGCGGCCAGCCGCCCCCGCGGATACAGCCGGACCCCACGGCCCCGGACCCCATGACCCCGGACCCCACGGCGTCGGTCTCGTCGACGGCCACCCCCTCGGCCCCGGGCTCGTCGACGGCCGATCCCTCGAAGCCCGACCCCTCGGAGGCCTCATGACGGCGCAATCCACGGCGACCGACGCCGCCCTGGCCGCGGTGGATCGGGAGGCCGCCGCGGCGCGGCCCGACCCCCAGCCCTATGACGTGGTGGTGATCGGAGGCGGCATCGTGGGCAACGCCACCGCCCTCGCCCTGGCCTCCCGGGGCGACAAGCGGGTGGTGGTGCTGGAGGCCGAGACGGGGCTGGCCCAGCACCAGACCGGGCACAACAGCGGGGTCATCCACTCCGGACTGTACTACAAGCCGGGCTCGCTCAAGGCGCGGCTGTGCGTGCAGGGTCGCGAGGCGCTCTACCGGTTCGCCGAGGAGCACGACGTGCCGGTGGACCGCTGCGGCAAGGTGGTGGTGGCCACCGAGAAGCGCCAGCTCCCCGCCCTCGAGGAGCTCGAGCGCCGCGGGCAGGCCAACGGCCTGCAAGGCGTCCGGCGCGTGAGCGCCGAGGAGCTGCGCGAGTACGAGCCCAACGTCCGCGGCATCGCCGGTCTGCGGGTCCCCGAGACCGGAATCATCGACTATCCCGCGGTCACCCGGACCTTCGCCCGGTTGGTCAAGCAGCGCGGAGGGGACGTGATCACCGGGGCGCGGGCCCAGGCCTTCCGGCAGGAGACCGGCGGCCTGGTGCTCGAGACCCCCAAGGGCGCGGTGCACGCCAGATATCTGATCAACTGCGGCGGGCTGCAGTCCGATCGCATCGCCCGGCTCTGCGCGGTGGACCCGGGCCTGCGGATCGTGCCCTTTCGCGGCGAGTACTACGAGCTCGTGCCCGAGCGACGCGACCTGGTGCGCAACCTGATCTACCCGGTGCCCGATCCGCGGTTTCCCTTCCTGGGCGTGCACTTCACCCGCATGATCCACGGCGGCGTGGAGGCCGGCCCCAACGCGGTGCTCGCCCTGCGGCGCGAGGGCTACTCCAAGTGGTCGATGTCGCTGCGCGACGCGCTGAGCTACCTGTCCTACGGCGGCTTCTGGCGCATGGCCTGGCGCTACTGGCGCACGGGCCTGGGCGAGGTCTGGCGCTCGTTTTCCAAGCGCGCCTTCGTCAAGGCCCTGCGGGGCCTGCTGCCCGAGCTCACGGTCCGCGACGTGCAGCCCGGGGGCGCCGGCGTGCGCGCCCAGGCCCTGGCCCCCGACGGCAGCCTCGCCGACGACTTCCGCATCGTGGAGGCCGAGCGGATGTTCCACGTGCTCAACGCCCCGTCCCCCGCGGCCACCGCGAGCCTGTCTATCGGCGAGGAGGTCGCCTCCCGCGCCGCGCGCTCCTTCGGGTGGGACTGACCGCCGCGCTCTGTCGGGTGGGACTGACCGCCGCGCTCTGTCGGGTGGGACTGACCGCGGCGCTCTGTCGGGTGGGACTGACCGCCGCGCTCTGTCGGGTGGGACTGACCGTCGAGGTCGGCTGTCCGTTCAATGACTGCGGGCGGCGCTTGCTCAGCGGCGCCGCTCGGGAAACAGCCCCAGCACGCCCTCGGCGCTGGCCTCGCAGATGCCGCGCTCGGTGATCAGGCCGGTGACCAGCCGGGCCGGGGTGACGTCGAAGGCGTAGTTGGCCGCCGGGCTTTCAGCCGGGGCCAGGCGCACCTGCTGGATGCGGCCCTCGAGCCAGCCGCGGGCGTAGCTCACCTCGTCGTCGCCCCGCTGCTCGATGGGGATGTCGCGCACCCCGTCGGCGATCTCCCAGTCGAAGGTGGAGCTGGGCAGGGCCACGTAA
>CAYFWA010000339.1:5069-7303 GCA_964346625.1 uncultured Myxococcales bacterium | reverse complement strand
AGGGGGGGCGGGGGCCGGCGGGGCGCCGGGCGGAGGCCACAGCGCAAATGGCTCAGTCTGAGCCGTGCTGGTGCAGGCGCCGATTCTGGGGCACACTCCGGAAAGCGAGGCGTTCGATTCTGGGGCACACTCCGGAAAGCGAGGCGTTCTGGGCCCGTGGGTGGGGGTGCCCCCTCCCCACCTGCCCTGGCGCACCCGGATCTTGCAGGAGGTGCTGCCGCCGCTTCGCTTTGCTGACGGGGATGGGGACGGGGGCGAGGCCGCCGATCCCGGCTACGTGGAGCAGTGCCACCGCCAGGTCCACCAGACCATGGAGACGGCGCTGCGCCAATTGTCGTCCGAGCGGCGCGCGCGAAAGGCGCGAAGGACCCGACCGCGCCACCGTCCAACAGCCGAGACGCGGAGTCAGACCTGACACCGCCGCCACCCAGCCTCCTGAGACTCGAGGTCAGACATGACACCGCCTTCATCCTCCTCTGCTCCCCCAGTGTCGCGGACCGGCCTTGCGCCGACGGATGAGGCTGAGCCGACGGACGAGCGCTCGCCTCGAGCAGGTGCGCCAGGTGAGCGTCCCGCCCACGCGCGTGACGCTGCCAGCCCTGTACCTGCAGGCCACGGCCGACCGCGTGCTGCCCGCCGCCGCCCTCGAGGAGGTGGAGGCGCGGTTTTCGGATCTGGAGGTGGTGCGCTTGCGCGGCCCCCACCTGCTGCTCAACGCCATGCCCGAGGCCACCGCCGACGCGGTGGCGCGGTTCGCGACGCGGATCGCGACGCGCGTGGGCTAGGGCTGACCGTGCTCAGTGCCCGATGAGCAGGCTGGCGGCCATCACGGCCATGCCGGCCACCAGGCCGTAGACCGAGACGTGACCCCGGCCGTACTCGCGGGCCGTGGGGATGAGCTCGTCCAGGGAGATGAACACCATGATGCCCGCCACGCTGGCGAACAGGACCCCGAAGACGGCCTCGGAGAAGAAGGGGCGCAGGATCAACCAGCCCAGCAGCGCGCCGCAGGGCTCGGCCAGGCCGGAGGAGGCCGAGAGCCAGAAGGCCTTCTTGCGGCTGCCGGTGGCGAAGAAGATGGGTGCCGCCACGGCGATGCCCTCGGGGATGTTGTGCAGCGCGACGGCGATGGTGATGGAGACGGCGATCTTGGTGTCGGTGAGGCCGGAGGCGAACACCGCCAGCCCCTCGGGGAAGTTGTGGATGGCGATGGCCAGCGCGGTGAGCACGCCCACCCGCATGAGCTTGTGGGAGTCGGCGGGCGTCTGGGTGGGGGTCACGATCTTACCCTCCTCGAAGTGCTCCCCACCCAGAGGCTCGTGAGGGTTCTCGTAGGAGGGCACGAGCATGTCGATGATCATGATCACGGCGATCCCGCCGAAGAAGGCCAACGCCGTGTACCAGCCCGCCGCGGACTCGCCGTAGCTATTGGTGAGCGAGTGGTTGGCCTCCGGGTACATCTCCACGAAGGACACGAAGATCATCACGCCTGCGGAAAACCCCAGGGCCGCCGACAAGAAGGTGCGGTTGGTGCGCGAGGTGAACATCGCCAGGCCGGCGCCGATGGCGGTGGCGAGACCCGCGAGGGTGGTGAGGATGAAGGCGAGCCCGACGTTTCCTTCCATATGGATCTCCTTGAGAAACGCTCATCGCCGTGGATCCAGGTAGAGCACCCAGGCCAGGTGCTGCCACCGGGGTCCCTTGGGCTTCGCCGGGAGGTAGCTCTGGTACATCGCCACCGGGTGGCCCGCCCGCAGCCGCTGGATCACCCGGGCCGGGATCTCGATGGTGTAGCCCCCCATGATCCGGCCGGGGTGGGCCGCCTCGAGGGTGGGAAAGATGCACAGCCGCCCCTTGGACCACAGCGCGCCGTCCGGACCGTGGAGCTGTACCCGCGCGGCGCCGGGGCGCTGGGCGAACACGCGCAGGGTATGGCGGAGGCTGGCGCCCCGGGCGCTGACGTCCACCACCGCGGGGGCAGCCTCGCACAGCACCGGGGCCGAGCGCTTCTGGCCATTGAACACGGCCCGCGCCACCCCGCCGCCGTGCTCGAGGTAGAGCACCGCCCCCGGCGGCCGGGTGAAGCGCACCGCCGGGTTGGTGTTCACCACGTTCGCGCCGTGGCAGCCCACAGATCCCAGCGCAAGAAAGGCAACGAAGAGAATGGAGGGTTTGGAGGGGATGGAGGGTTTGGAGGGTTTGGAGGGGATGGAGGGTTTGGAGGGTTTGGAGGG
>CAYFWA010000339.1:0-4969 GCA_964346625.1 uncultured Myxococcales bacterium | reverse complement strand
GTTTGGAGGGTTTGGAGGGGATGGAGGGTTTGGAGGGTTTGGAGGGGATGGAGGGGATGGAGGGGATGGAGGGGATGGCCCGCGTCCGGTTCATCCAGTCATATTCCGTTGCCCTCGGCCGGGAGTCAACCACCGTGACTCGGGGCTCGGCGAGACCGCGCCCGGCGCCGCTCCTGCGCCTCGATGCGCCGGAGCCGATCGGCGTAGGTGGACTTGGCCATGCCCAGCAGCCGCGCGGCCTCGGCCTTGTTTCCCCCGGCCTGCTCGTAGGCGTTCAGGATCATCTTGCGCTGCAGCTCGGGCAGGGGCTCGCAGTAGGGCGGGATGGGCTCCGACGCGGATGAGGGCTGGCCGTGGCCTCCCTGGCGATCCGCGCGAGGGAAGGGGCTGGCGGGCTGCAACACCTCTGGCCAGCCCAGCACCGCGGCCCGGCGAATCAGGCTGCGCAGCTCCCGCACGTTGCCCTCGTAGGGGCGACGCTCCAGCTCCGCCAGCACCGGCGCGCCCAGGGAAGGCGGAGGCGGACCCGCGGGATCGGCGGCCAGCTCCGCCGCGAAGCGCGCGGCCAGCAGCGCGATGTCCGACCGGCGCTCGGCCAGGGAGGGGACACGCACCGACGCCTCGCCGATGCGGTAGAACAGATCCTGCCGGAACCGCCCCTCGCGCACCCGCGCCTCCAGCGCCGCGTGGGTGGCGGCTACGAACCGGAGATCCAGCTCGCGATCCCGCTCGCCTCCCAGCCGCCGCACCCGCCGCGTCTCGAGCACCCGCAGCAGCTTGGGTTGCTGGGCCAGCGGCAGCTCGCCGATCTCGTCGAGAAACAGGGTCCCGCCCGCCGCCGCCTCGATCAGGCCGGTCCGCTGCTCCATGGCGCCGGTGAAGGCGCCGCGCCGGTGGCCAAACAGCTCCGCCTCCACGAGGGTGTCGGGCAGCGCGCCGCAGTTGACGGCCACGAAGGGCCCCTCCCGGCGGTCGCCCAGCTCGTGAAGACACCGGGCGACGAGCTCCTTGCCGGAGCCGGTCTCGCCGGTGATGAGCACGCTGAGCTCGCTGCGCGCCAGGCGCCGCGTGCGCTGGGCGAGCCGCTGCATCACGGCGCTGCGGCCCACGACCCCGGGCAGCACCTCGGTGGCGGCGCGCTCCGGATCCGCGGGGCCGTCCACGAGGGTGAGCACCACCCGCCCCAGCCGCACGCTCTGACCCACGCTGAGCTCGCCCTCGGGGACGCGGACCCCCTGGACCCACACGCCGTTCTTGGAGCCCAGATCCCGCACCACCACGCGCCCCGCGCGATGCTCCACCTCGCAGTGCTCGCCCGAGACGGTGGGATCCGCGAGGAACAGATCCACGCCCGGCCGGCTGCCGATGCGCAGGATCCCCTCCGGCAGATGGGTGAGCCCCTCCCCCCCCTCATCGCCGCCGCCTCCGTCGACACCGCTGCCCCCCCCATCCCAGCAGACGCCGCCGACCCCGCTGACACCGCTGACACCGCTGCCCCCCCGGCGCTGCAGATACCGGGGCCCAGGCGCCTTTCGGTATCGCACCGAGATGGTGGCGGCGGGGCGGAAGGCCCGCTGCGGGACGTCCTCCTGCGCCACGGCGGCCCGGGTGGGCCGACGCCGGCCGGCGGCTTTGGTCTGGTGGGTGTTTCGCAACCGTTCGGGCATGATGCACCTCCCTCGGTGTGGGCCGGGATTTGGGGCCAGGGCGTTGGAACCGCGGCCCGTGAAACCGTTTTCGGCCGCAGGCGAGGGGGGGTGCGGAAAAAAACGCAGGGATCTGGCAGTGGGCAGGCAGCGCGAGGTCCGCCATCTCCGCTCTCCCAGAAATATCGTGTGGTTCCGCACGGGCGGGGCGAATGGGAGCGCCCCAATCGGCAGGATTCGTTCCGGGAGATCCGCGACGGCGGCGCTACTGGGTCGCTACTTGCGATCGCGGCGCTGACGGCGTCCCGGGTTGGTCGCTACTTGCGGTTGCGGCGCGGATCGCGCTTGCGCTCGAGCCCGCGGCGCCGGCGATCCCGGCCCCGGGTCCGGCGGTTGCGCCGGGATCGGTCCCGCACGCCCCGGCCTCCCCGGCTGTTTTTGTACAGCCGCTCCACCGCGCTGTAGCGGCGGGGCTTGAACTTGGGGGGATCCTTGAGCCGTCCCCGGATGGCGAAGCCGATGTAGCCGTCGGCGCGCTTGCCTCGGCCGAGGGAGGACTCGATGGCCTGCCACTTCTGCTCCTTCTTCTTGAGCTCCGGGGCGAACTTGAACTTGAAGTAGGCGTCCACGTTGGAAAACGCGAAGGGCTCCCGCAGCGTGATGGTGCCCATGAGGATGGCCTCGCCATCGGGCGAAAGGGCCTCGAACTGCCGGAAGGTGGCCTTGCCGTTCTCGATGACGATGTCCCCCGCGAACCGCCCGAGGCGCACCCGGGGCAGGGTCACCCCCTCATCGGCCATGGGGTTGGGGCGCTTGCGCTTGTGCTTCGGGCGGAAGTCGATCTTGACCTTGGTCTTGCCGTCGCCGAGCGTGCAGCTCTTGCACTGGATGCTGAGCTTGCCCTTGGAGCGACGCAGCCCCTGCTCCGGGATGTCGATGTAGCCCTTGCCGTGCAGGGCCCCGGTCATGGGGAGGCTGATGGCCTTGGCGATGCCGGGCAGCTTCGCCATGGAGACCCCCTCGAACTGCACGGCGATCTTGCGCGCCTTGCCCTGGGTCTCCACCTGGGCGCTGATGTGACCGCCCAGGGCGTCCACCTCCAGATCGATCTCCTTGGTGTCCGACAGCAGGGAAAACAGCCCCACGGTGACCTGCAGGCGATCGATGTCCACGATGCCCGGCTTCTCGTCGGGCTTCTCCGGGGGGGAGACGATCCGGATCCCGGTGACCGTGAGGCCCACCGGGAAGGCCGGCCCCACCTCCTCGATGGTCACGTCGTACCGGCCGTCGGAGTCCAGCCGGGCCGCCACCATCTTCTTGAGCCGGTCGTAGGGAAAGAAGATGTAGATGGTCGCCACGCATACCGCCACCGCGTAGGCGACGTACCCGCCGTACTTCGCGACCTTGCGCATGCGCGGGCTCATTTGTTCCTCCTGCGAGCCTTGCGCCGGGGCGACGTGCGCTTCTTGCGGCGCTTGGGCTCGTTTCGCTCGTAGGACGAGACCTGGAGCTTCTTCACGTCCAGCCGCCCGTGATCCGTGGAGCGGGGTACCACCTGGAGCTGGGTGACCATGATCAGGTAGCCGCCCGACTCCAGCGCGTTGACGAACTTCATCAGCTTGGCCAAACCGATGTCGTAGAGGCTGATGGTGACGGACTTTTGCAGCACAAGCTTGCGCTTGCCCAGCTCCTTTTCCTTGGGAGGGCTGTAGCCCTTGATCTCCACCTTCAGCCGCTCGGCGATGGTCTCGATGTGTCCCTGGAGGGCCGGGGGCTTCCGATCCAGCTTCACGTCGAGACGGGCGTCCTCGCGCTTGCTGGCCATGAGCCGGCCGCGGTTCTTCTCGAGCTTGCGGATGACCTGCCGCAGGCGCTCGTTGTGCATCTCCCGGGTGTCGAGACCGTCCAGGATCAAAAACGAAAGCAGCGCCAGGACCAGCACCACCGCCGTCCCGGCCAGGCCGAGCACCATGATGCGCTCCCGGTCGCTCATGCGCCGGAAGGACTCACCGATCTGCTCAATGATGGCTGGCATGGTCGATCCCTCAGATGCAGTGGTGGGCGATGTCCACCGAGAACTTGCGCCGCTTGTCCGTCTTCGTCTCCCCGTCCACCATCTCGCGCACGGTGACCTCGGACACCCGCCCCTGCTCCACCTTGTCGAAGCACGGGACCTTCTCGAGGGCCTGCACCACGCGCTCCACCTCCTTGGCGTCCTTGGCGGTGCCCTCGAGATCGATCTTCTCCGAGCGGATGTACAGGCGGGTGATGTCCAGGGTCACCTCCTTTTTCCCCGGCACCTGCCGGGACATCTCGGAGAGCACGGCGTAGGCCGAGACGTCGGGGATGGGGAGCGTGGAGACCTTGCGGCGCCGCAGCGCCCGGGACAGCTTGCGCTCCACCGGCGCCAGCTCGTTCATGGGCTGGTTGAAGATCTGCAGCGTGGTGTGGGCGAGCTTCGCCCGCAGGCGGGTCTCCTCCTTGCGCAGCGTGGACAAGCCCATGAAGCCATTACACACCAGCAGGGCCAACACCGCCACGGCCGCCCAGGTAAAATACAGGGCGCGCTTGCGAAAGATGGAGACGTCCTCGCGCAGGGCCAGCGGCCCCTGGCGCAGGTTCAGCGGGGCGCGGCGGCGATCGGCCCCGAGCCGGGACAGCCCCACGGCGAGGACCTGGCCGCGGGCGCCGACGCCGGTGGGCGCCGCGGGGGGGAGGGTCTCCTCCACCACGAGCTCGAGCTCCGCCTGCAGGTGCTCGACGAGCCCGGCGATGGCGCTGCCACCGCCGCACAGCAGCAGCCGGTGCGGGTACAGCGCGGGTTGGTTGCGCAGGGCCAGCAGCGACTGCCGCACGGCGCGGACCAGGGGCGCCATCTCCTCGCGCACCACCCGCACAATGGGCTCCTGGTCCGGCGCGAGGGCGGCGGTGCCGGGCCCTGGGATCTGGGCGTAGGTGTGCTTGAGCTCCTCGGCGCGCTGGAGATCCACGTCGTAGAGGGCGGCGAGCCCCCGGGTGACGTGGGCGCCGCCCCGGGAGATCGTCCGCACCAGCACCGCGTCCTGGCCCCGGTGGATGGTCAGATTCGTGCGCGCGTGCCCGATGTCCAGCACCGCCGTGGTCCCCTCCGGCGCCGGGTCGTCCGCGAACAGGTATCCGTATCCCAGGGGCCCCATGGTGAGGATCTGGGGCGCGAGACCGGTCTGCTCGGCGATCCGCTCGAGCAGCGCGCGGGTCCGATCCACCTGCGCCAGGGCCACCAGGGCCCGCCCGTCCCCGCCCGGGGTGGTGGTGAGCAGGTGGTCGTGCACCACGTCGTCGAT
>CAYFWA010000338.1:0-7306 GCA_964346625.1 uncultured Myxococcales bacterium | reverse complement strand
GTTCACGAGGGGGGGGGCGGTTCACGAGGTGAGTGGAATCATGCGACGTACGATGACATCCGGGTTGGTGTTGGTGAGCGCGGCGACGCTGACGGCGGGGTGCGCCTGGGGCGCGTCGCTGCCCGCGGGGCTGCTGGCGCTGGGACTGCTGCTGGCCGCGGCGGCCGGGGCCGGGTGTGGATCCCGGGCCCTCGGCGGAGAAGACGAGGACGCGGCGGCGACCGACTCGCCGTGCGGGCCCGCGCGGTGCGAGGAGTCCATGGCCTGCGGGCTGACCGCGGACGATGAGCCGTGGTGTTTCCCGGACGCCGACAACGACGGCGTGCCCAACGACGAGGACAACTGCCCCTACCTGGCCAACCCGGATCAGGCCGACGAGGACGGGGATCTGGAGGGCGACGCCTGCGACATCTGCGAGGGCGCCAACAACAACGTGCAGCGCTGCGGGCCCTCGTGCTGCAGCGATCCCGATGGGGATGGGGTACCCGGCGTGGGGACCCCGGGTATCGGTCCCGACGGGCCGGACAACTGCCCCTACGTGGCGAACCCGGACCAGCTCGACTCGGACGACGACTTCATCGGTGACGCCTGCGACCGCTGGCCCTACGAGCCCAACCCCCTGAGCCCCTGCGGCGACCCGGCCCTGGACTCGGACGCCGACGGCCTGCCCGACCTGCACTACTGCAGCGACGAGCCGATGGATCCCTGCCCCCTCACGCCGTCCACCCGCGAGGACGACTGGGACGAGGACGACCTGCCCGACGTGTGCGATCCCGACGGCGTGCCTCCCCTGGAGGCGGGCCTGTCGCGCTCCATTTCCCGCCGCGACGAGGCACGCCTACGTCCCCTCGACCGCCCCCTCGACGGCCGCCAGGCCCGACGGCAGGCGCTGCTCGCCCGGCTGGTGCGCGAGGGGGTGCTGGATTCACGAACCGCCCGCATCGCCTCGGCCAACTGCTGACGGGCGGCCCCCTTTTCCCCCCGGCGCGCGCGTCTCGCCGCCCGGCGCGCGCGTCTCGCCGCCCGGCGCGCGCGTCTCGCCGCCCGGCGCTCGAGTCTTCGAATTCCGTCCCCAAATCTCGCCCTCGATCGACTATGATGCGGCGCCGAAATGCGTGTGCGTAGCAGCGATTCGAAAGCGTTTCTCGCGAAGTACGGGCCCTGGGCCCTGGTGACGGGCGCGGCCCAGGGGCTCGGCGCGGCCTTTGCCCGCGAGTGCGCCCTGCGCGGGCTCAACGTGGTGCTCGTGGATCGGCTGGCCCCCGAGGTGCTCGAGCAGGCCCGGCGCCTGGCCCGGGTGCACGAGGTCGAGGCCCGAGCCGTGGTGCTGGATCTCGCCGCAGGGAATCCCTGGCCCGCGCTGGCCGAGCAGCTCGCCGTGCTGGGCATCGCGCCGGCGGACATCGGGCTGCTCGTCAACAACGCCGGCCTCGGGCCGGTGGGCCCCTTCTTTTCCCAGCCCCTGTCGCAGCACCAGGAGGTGCTCGCGGTGAACTGCGGCGCGCCGCTGTCGCTCACCCACCACCTGGGGACGGTCATGCGGGAGCGGGGCCGCGGGGCCCTGGTGTTCGTCTCCTCGCTGTCGGGGATGTCGGGCACGGCCCTGGTGGCCCACTACGCCGCCACCAAGGCGTGGAACCTGGTGTTGGGCGAGTCGCTTTGGGCGGAGCTGCGCGAAAGCGGCGTGGACGTGCTCACCGCGGCGGTGGGGGCCACGCGCACCCCGGCCTGGATCGCCTCGCAGCCCGAGAGCCGCAGCCTCGCCGCGCGCACGGCCCTGCCCCCCGCCAAGGTGGCCGCCGAGGTCATGGCCGCCCTGGGCCGGCGCCACCTGGTGATCCCCGGCCTGAGCAACCGCCTGGCGGCGGCCGTCGCGGGGCGGCTGCTGCCGCGCCGCCGCGCCGTAGAGCTGCTGGCCCGCAGCATGGCCCGCCTGTATCCCGAGCGCTGACCCGCCCAAAATCCAACCCTGAACGATTACGAACCGAGCAAAGGAGCCTGACTTGATCGATCGCACCGATGAAGAGAGCGTCCAGCGCGTGCTGGACGGGACCACCTGGTTCGAGCTCTGCGACATCCTGAAGATGGCCGGCTACACCATCACCCGGGACAGCTCCCCGGACACTCCCTTCGACCGCGCCGAGGGGTTTCGCTACCTCGCGCGCATCACCCGCGCCGCCCTCGACGCGTTCATCGATCGCGCCGACGTGGTGCATCCCACGCTGTACCGGCCCGTACACGAGACCATCAAGATGGGGGCGGACAACCCCGACAACCACTACCAGCACGCCAACATCAGCGGAGCGCGTCGCTACCGGCTCCACGGCACCCGGGGCACCATCCACTACCTGGGCTTTGGCACCTACGCCGGGGACTACGGCTCCGGGGGCCGCACCGGCAAGACCGGCTACCTCGAGGGACGCGATCTGACAGTCTCCCCGGACGGGACCTTCGAGGTGATCCTCTCGTGCGAAGAGCCCGCGGACGCGCAGAACTGGCTGCCCACCGAGCCGGACACCACGCAGCTCATCGTGCGCCAGATGTTCCTCGATCGGACTTCCGAGACCATCGCCGAGCTGCAGCTCGAGTGCCTGGACGCCGACGCCGACGCGCCCCCGCCGCCGCTCACCGCGCCGGAGATCGACCAGCGCCTGTCGCAGGCCAGCCGCTTCGTGGTGGGGGCGGCGGCGCTGTTCGCCAACTGGGCCGAGGGCTGGGCCGCCCAGCCCAACACCCTGCCCCGCTTCGACGCCAACGAGTCGCTGGCCGCCCACGGCGATCCGAACATCGTGTACTTCCACGGCTACTGGGCGCTCGCCGAAAACGAGGCCCTGGTGATCGACGTCACCCCGCCGGAGTGTGACTACTGGAACTTCCAGGTCAACAACCACTGGATGGAGTCGCTGGACTACCGCTACCACCCCATCGCGGTGAACAAGCACGGCGCAGCCTACCGCCCCGACGGCAGCGTGCGCGTAGTGGTCTCTTCGCAGCGCCCCGCGGCGCTGGATGCGCACACCAACTGGCTCACCACCGACGCGCACCGCCGCGGAACCATGTGCTGGCGCTGGGTCCGGGCCGACGAGAACCCCGCGCCGCAGACCCGCGTGGTGGAGCTCGACGCCTTCCCCCTCGAGACGTAGCGTCGGGCCAGGGAACCTCTGGGGTCACCAACGCGAACGCACCTTTCCTGGCACCGTGTGTCCAGCCGAGCCCGAGCGCACCATGCGAGAGACCTCCACCGACTACCGACACCCGCCGCGGCCCCGGCCCGTGGCCTGGCTCAACGCCCTGGGGCGGACCGTTCAGCGGGCCGGGATCCGCCCGGGCTCCCTCGACGTCGACAGGCTGCAGCGCGCCGCCCGCCGCCGCTGCAAGCTCGCCGATCCGCCGCCCTTCGATGAGAACCTGACCCACTGTTTCGAGCGCCTGGCGCGCGCCATCGACGACGAGGCGCGCCTGCACCCGCTCGGCCGGCTCATGGCCCGCGAGAACCTCGTCCGGATCCTGACCAACCGCCTGCGCTTCGACGCGCACTGGCGCGCGCACCCGGAGATCGCGCGCATCCCCCTGGCCGCGCCGGTGGTGGTGGTGGGGCTGCAGCGCACGGGCACCACGCTGCTGCACCGCCTGCTCTCCCGGGACCCGGCCAACCGGTGGCTGGCCTCTTGGGAGGCCGTGAACCTCGCGCCGCCCCCCGGGGCGTCGACCCCGGTGGGGCGGTTGGCTCGCCGCGCGAGCGCCCGGCTCGGGTCATCCAACGGAAGCCCCGGGCGCGCCTGCGACACGGCGCCCCTCGCGGCGCGGGCCCTCGCCGAGCCGCGGCTGCGCACGGCCCTGGCGGCCGAGTGGTCCCTGCGGCTGCTGGCACCCGACTTTTTCGCCATCCACCCGGTGGAGGCCGTCTCCCCGGAGGAGGACTGCCTGCTGTTCGACTACACGGGGCTGAGCACGGTGTTCGAGGCCACCATGCGGGTGCCTAGCTTCAGCGCCTGGCTCGAGACCCGGGACAAAACCCCGGCCTACGCGCTGCTTTCGCGGCAGCTCCGGTACCTGGCCTGGCAGCGCCGCCCCCCCGGAGCGGCTCCCGAGGCGCCCGTGCGTTGGGTGCTCAAGACCCCGCAGCACCTCGAGGATCTGGACGCCCTGCTGGCGGTGTTCCCCGACGCGCGGGTCATCCAGACCCACCGCGACCCGGCCACGGTGCTCGCCTCCTTCAGCAGCATGATGGCCCACGGCCAGGGCGTGTTCACCGACGAGGTGGACCCGGAGGCGGTGGCGGCGCACTGGTACCGCAAGGCCCAGCGCATGGTGTCGCGGAGCATGGCCGTGCGGACGCGGCTGGGGCCGTGGCAGGAGGCCCGGACGTTTTTCGACGTGCGCTACGCGGACCTCGTCGCCGACCCCCTGGGGATGATCCGGCGGCTGTACGCCTGGATGGGCCGCACCCTCACGCCCGAGGCCCGGGCGGCCATGGCCGCCTGGCGCGCGGGCAACCCGCAGCACCGCTACGGGCGCCACGTCTACCGTCTCGCCGACTTCGGCCTGGAGCCGGACCGGATCCAACGCGACTTTGCACCCTACCAGCAGCGGTTCCGGATTCCGCCGGAGGGTCACGATTGAAGGAGCCCCGCATGTCGCTTTCCCTTCACACCCCCATGCACGGAAAGACGTGCCTCGTCACCGGCGCCACCAGCGGCCACGGCCTGGCCGTGGCGCGCCACCTGGGCCGCCTCGGCGCCGACCTGGTGTTGCTGGCCCGAGACGCCGATCGCGGCCGCCAGGTGGCGGATCGAATCCAGGGCGAGGCCCCGGGAAACCGCCGCCCAGCGCTGTTGCTCGCCGACCTCGCCTACCAGGCCGACGTCCGCCGCGCCGCCTCCGAGTGGCTCGAGGCCCGGCCCCGCCGCCCGCTGCACCGGCTAGTGAACAACGCCGGCCTGGTGAGCCTGCGGCGCCAGGAGACCAAAGACGGGCTCGAGCGGGTCTTTGCCGTGAACTACCTGGCCCACTACCAGCTCACCGCGCTGCTGCTGCCCCGCCTGCTGGAGACCGGGACCCCCGCGCACCCGGCGCGCATCGTCAACGTGTCGTCGGACATGCACCGGCTCTACCGCCTGCCGCTCTCCGACCTCCAGTCCACACGGCGCTACTCCTGGCACGCGAGCTACGGGCGCTCCAAGCTCGCCCTGGTGTACTTCACCCGGGAGCTGGCGCGCCGGCTGGGACCACCCGCGCCCACCGGAGACGGCCGGATCACCGTGAACGCCGTGGATCCTGGCCCGGTCCGCTCGGGCATCGCGAGCCACAGCCCGGCCTACATCGCGCGCCCCACGGCGTGGATGATGCGCGCGGTGTTCCCCAGCGCCGCGCGCGCCGCCCGCACGGCGATCTGGGTCGCCACGGCGCCGGAGGTGACCCCCATCACCGGCGGCTACTTCCGGTTCGGCCGCCTTCAATCCCCACGCGTGGACACCGACCCGGCGGTGGCCACGGGGCTCTGGGATCGAAGCGCCGCGCTCATCGGCGTGCGCTGGCCGGCCGAGCTTTCCATCGGCGTCCCGGCTACACCACCACCGTGACGAGCCCCACGCCCCCGGCCTCGCCGAGCTCCAGACCCTCCCCGATGGCGGCCAGGGCAGCGTGGGGGCCCGAAGAGGGACGCGAAGGCCCCCCCTCGTCCCCGACCAGATCCGCAGAGATCGGCCTCCGTCCTCGGTTTGCGCCGAGTGGGAATCGGCCGCGGGCTACCGTTCCCTGGGCGGCAGCTCGCCGTCGGGCGGCAGCTCGCCGTCGGGCGGCAGCTCGCCGTCGGGTGGCGGCTCGTCCTCGGGGGGCAGATCACGCGGCGGCATAAAGGGCGCCATGTAATCCACGTTGGGCGCCGCGTCCACCGCCGCGTCCACCGTCGCGTCGGCGCTCGCGTCGGCGCCCGCGTCCGCGGCCGCGTCGGGCGCCGGCGCCGGCGCCCCATAGACCGGGGTGGCGCACGCGGCGCCCCCCAGGGCGATGGCGGCCGCCAGCGCCGAGGCGCCCAACCGGCGGCGGAGGCCGCCCGGCGGGGGCGAGCCGCCCGGCGGTCGCGAGCCGCTCGCGCCCAGCCGCCCGGCGTCGATGTCGGCGATCACGGACTTCAGAATCGCGCGCATCTCCCGGTCGCTCATGGTGCATCCTCCCGTGTCGATGGGTCGATGGTATCACAGACGGAGTCTGCTCCGCGAGCCCTTACCGCGGGGGCCAGGGCACCAGGGCCGATACGCGGCGCTGCCGCTCGGCGTAGTGCGGGCGGCGCGCCAGCATGCGCCGCTCGATGAGGGGGAGGCTGATGAACAGAAACAGCGCGAGGAGGGCCAAAGGCCCTGCCACCACGTACCAGCGGCCGGGATCCGCGGCCAGGGCGAACAGGTACAGCCCCCACCAGAAGGACAGCTCCCCGAAGTAGTTCGGGTGCCGCGAGTAGCGCCAGAGGCCGGACTCGAGGATGGCCTCCGGGGTGGGACGCCCCCGCTTGAAGCGATCGAGCTGCCGATCCGCGGTGGCCTCGATGACCACCGCGCCCACGGTAACGCCCAGGCCCAGGATGTCCAGCAGGCCGAGGGGGCGCGTGCCCGCGGTGAGGGCCACCCAGGCCGACAGCATCCCGCCGAAGACCCACAGGGTGGGCAGCAGGTGGATGGACCCCAGGCTCGCGGGCCAGTACAGGCGGCCGGTCTTTTGTCGGATGTCCTCGTAGCGCCAGTCCTCGTGGTGCAGGCCGGGCCAGCCTCGCGCCCAGCTCCCGGTCAGCCGCAGCCCCCACAGCGCGATGACGCCGAGCACGAGCGCCTGCCGGAGGACGGGCACGCCCGGGTTGGCCACGGCGACGAGGTAGGCGCCCAGGGCGAGGGGCGCCACGCTCCAGTAGGGGTCGTAGACGCTGGAGTTGTCCAGCGCCACGCTGAAGGCGAAGATCACGAGGGTGCCCACCAGGTCCGCCACGAGCATCACCACCAGGGAATGTTGCCCGCACACCCCCCAGCCCGCCGCCACGGCGGCCGCGGTCGCGACGAGGTAGGCCAGCGACACCAGGAGCAGCCCGCGGGCCTTGGAGCCCGGCGATGCCTTCGGCGTGCTCGCCTCCCGCTGTCGGCCAGCGTCCGGCTCACGGCCAGCGGCCGGATCCGCTTCTCGTCGCGACCCGCGTTCTTCATCGTGCTCGTGGCTCAAGACAGATCTCCTCGGCGTGCCGTCCGGCCAGGATAGTGCCGCGTCCGCGGCAAAACTCAAGGGGTACGCCTCCCCACCCCCCACCCCCCCGATACGCCTC
>CAYFWA010000337.1:0-7331 GCA_964346625.1 uncultured Myxococcales bacterium | reverse complement strand
GAGCCCCGAAAAACCGCGCTTTTTCGGGGCGAGGGGGGATGGGACATCCCCCCTGGATGAACGAGGATACGGTTTGGAAACGCCCCTTTATCGTCCCCCAGCGGAACCTCCGGACGAGGAGCTCGACGCGCTGCGGCAATGCCTGGAGCCGGAGCGTAGAGCGGGGAGTGTGTCGAAGGCCGATGAGGCGCGACTGCAGCTCGCGCGCATTGGTCCGGCGCCCTGCCGACGGGCCTGCCCAGCCGGGATCAACGTCAAGCGCTACGTGGGCCAGGTGGCCGAGGGCCGCTTCGAGGAGGCCCTCGACACCGTGCGACGGGACAACCCCCTCGCCGCGGTGTCGGGGTACCTGTGTCATCGGCCGTGTGAGGTGGAGTGTGCGCTGGGGGCAGCGGACGCGGCGCCGGACGCCGGCGCCGACGCCAACGGGGCCACCCACGCCGACACCGGCGCCGACGCCAACGGGGCCACCCACGCCGACACCGGCGCCGACGCCAACGGGGCCACCCACGCCGACACCCACGCCGACACCGGCGCCGACACCGACGGCGACACCGACGACGCGGCTGGCGCCCACGCGGGAGCGAGGGATCGCAACCCCATCCCGATCCGCGCGCTCAAGCGCCTCGCGGCGCGGGTGGTGGACGAGACGGGGGCACCGCCGCGGGTGTTCGACTTGGCGCCGCTGTCCCCCGACGCTTCTCGCGTGGCGGTGATTGGCGGGGGGCCGGCCGGGCTCACGGCGGCCTGGGACCTGCGGCGGCGAGGTCACGCGGTGACCGTGCTCGAGGCCGGGGAGCGCCTCGGAGGCTTGCTTGCTCGGGGCGTGCCGGCGCACCGCCTGCCGCCCTGGGCGCTGCAGGCGGACCTGGCCTACGTGCTCGCCCACGGCATCGAGGTGCAATGTGGGCATCGGGTGGAGGACCTCGCCGCGCTGGAGCGGTTGCTGGGCGAGGGGTTCCAGGCGGTGGTGATCGCCACGGGGGCCGGGCGGCCGCACCTGGACCTGCCGGTAGAGGTAGAGCGGGAGGAGGGCGGTCGGGATGCGGGGGGGGCACCTCGCGGCCTGCGGCACGCGCTGTCGGTGCTCCCGCGACTGGCCGCGCTGGCGGCGCCGGGCGCGGAGGGTCCCACCGGCTCCGGGTGGCTCGATGGATTGCGACGGATCGCAGTGCTCGGCGCGAGCCCGGTGGGTGTGGACACGGCCACCGCGCTGGCGCGGGTGCTGACGCCGGAGGGGGCGGGTGCTGCGCCGCGGGCGGAGGTCACCCTGATTCATCACCGTGGGCCGGACACGCTGCCCGCCGACCCGGAGGCGCTGCAGGCCGCCAACGAGGCTGGCGTGGTGCTTCGCTGCCGTCTGGCGCCCGAGGCGGTGGTGGCGCGGCGCGGCCAGGTGGTGGGCTTGCGGCTGCGCGCGCAGACAGAGGGGGCGCCCCGGGCCACCGGGCGCGCGCCAACGCGCGAGGCGGTGACCGTGGAGCTGGCTGCGGATCTGGTCATCGACGCCCGGGATCGGGCGCCAGACGTGGCGGGCTTTTCCCGAGAGCTCGGGGAAACACCGCTTGGCGGGCTGGCCGTGGATCCGGTCAGCCTGCGGACTCGCCACCCGCGGATCTGGGCCACGGGCGAGGCGGTTGCGGGGGCCCGCAGCCTCATCGAGGCGGTGGCCGCGGGTCGGCGGGTGGCCTTCCGGGTGGACGCCGAGCTGCCCGGTGCCGACCGGTCCCACCGACTCGAGGAGGGCGGGGAGCTTCCCGCAGACTCGGAGCACGCCTTGGCGGCGGGGAGACGCGTGGAGGCGGGGAGACGCGTGGAGACGACGCGCCACGGGGCGTTCCGTCTGTCCCCCCCCTCCCGAAAGCAGCGCTCCGGCTGGCGCTACCGGCTCCCGGGTTCGCATCTCGCGGGCCGCACCCCCTTTGGCGAGGGGCCGGAGATTACCAACCCGCCGAGCGCGCGGCTCGAGCCCGCGGCCCGGCAAGCGGCGCAGCGCTGCCTGCGCTGCGGCCCTTGCGCGGACTGTGCGACCTGCAGCCCCTTTTGCGACGAGGGGCACGCGTTGTCGCCGGACGGGATCTGGGTGCGAGTGCCGCGGTCCCTGCACCCGGAAGCGCGGCGGCTGGTGGAGCGGATGGCGCTGGCGCGCACGGTGGCCAAGGTGGACGCCGGGCGCTGCCGGGGTTGCGGGATCTGCGAGGAGCACTGCCCCTACGGCGCGCCGCGGGTGGTTTTGAGCCAAGCGGGGGCGTTGCTCGCCGCGGTGGACCCCCAGGCGTGTCGCGGCTGCGGCGTGTGCGTGGCCCGCTGCCCCACCGGCGCCATGAGCCAGGGCGGGTTCGGCAGCGACGCGCTGGAGGCGGCCATCGACCGAGCCATCGATCAGGCCGTCCAGCGGGCCGACACCCGCGCCGACACCCGCGCCGACACCCGCGCCGACACCCGCGCCGACACCCGCGCCGGCACCCGCGCCGACACCCGCGCCGACACCCGCGCCGGCACCCGCGCCGACACCCGCGCCGACACCCGCGCCGACACCCGCGCCGACACCCGCGCCGGCAATCGCGCCGACACCCGCTCCGACACCCGCTCCGACACCCGCGCCGACACCCGCGCCGGCAATCGCGCCGACACCCGCGCCGACACCCGCGCCGATACCCGCGCCGGCAATCGCGCCGACATTGACTCTTCGGAGGTCGCCCCATGAGCCGCGTCCCCCGAGAACGCTCGCGCACCGTGACTCTCATCGTGAACGGCCGCGAGGTGGAGGCCACCGAGCGCGAGCCCCTGGTGGAGGCCTTGCGGCGGGCTGGAGCGCACGTCCCCACGCTTTGTCACCACCCCGATTTGCCCGCCGAGGGCGCCTGCCGACTCTGCGTGGTGGAGGTGGCCCGGGACGGCAAGCGCCCCCGGCTCACCACCTCGTGCAACCACCCGGTGCTGCCCGGGCTCTCGGTGCAGACCGACACCCCCTGGGTTCGGCGCACCCGCCAGGGCGTGCTGGAGCTCCTGGTCGCCCTCGCCCCGGGCTCCGAGGCTTTGCGGGCGTTGGCCGCCGAGCACGGCGTGCTCAGCGATCCACCGCGCCAGCGGGACGCCGAGCGCTGCATCCGCTGTGGTCTGTGCATCCGGGTCTGCGTTCACGTGGTGGGCGCAGAAGCCCTGGGATGGGTGGGCCGCGGGGACGCACGCCGGGTGGGGACGCCCTTCGACGACTGGACCGAGCAGTGCATCGGCTGCGGGGCCTGCGCGGCGGTTTGTCCCACCGACGCCATCCAGATGGAGCCGCGGGCCGCACGGCGGTTCGTGGAGCGGTGGGGGGCCGACCGCGAGTGCCGCTACGCCCTGCTCGGGCTGAGCCCTGGCGCGGTGTGCCCCAACAGCTTCCAGTGCTGGCGCTGCGAGGTGGAGCAACGCGTCGCCGATAGGCTCGCCGAGCATCCGGCCTTCTATGCGGTCGACGGGAGGCAGCCATGAGTCGGTGGAGATCCTCCGGATGCGTAGCCGGCGGTGCCGCCGGCCTGGGGCTCGCCGCAGGCGCCGGCTCGGCGGACGCCGTCGGCTCGCTCCTGGCGTCGCCACCCGGCGGGCCGGTGGTGGTGTTCCACTGTGACGGTGGCTCCCTGAGGGGAGAGGCCACCGCGCCCGAGGCCACCGCGCCCGACGCGGAGGCCGTCGGGACGCCGTGGGTCCGCGTGCCCTGCGTCGGCCGGGTCTCCGAGGGGGAGCTGCTGCGGGCGCTGCGCGGCGGAGCCGCGGCGGTGCTGCTGGTGGGCTGTGCTCCGGGCCAGTGCCGGTTTCACACCGGGGATGAGGTGGCCGAGGAGGCGGTGGCCCGCGTCCAGGGAGTGCTGGCGCGCCACGGCCTGTCCCCCCAACGGGTGGCCCTGATCCGGCCCACCACCGAGGCGGAGTGCCTGGAGGCCGTGGCGGGGATGGGAGACGAGATCTGCACCGAGCGTCAGACGGCGCAACAGGAGGCGGCGAGGGGTTGGATGCGACGCGCCATGCCCGTCGGCGCCGGCTGGCCGCACCACGGCGCGGTGCAGGAGGCGGCGCTGCTGTCCCTGCAGGCCCAGCCGCAGCGCGGGCTTGCCCCGCGCTGGGCGACGGTGGCGCCGGCGGTGGCAACCGGCCCGAACCCGCCGGTCACCGACCGGCCGACCCCCAATCCGGAGGGGGCCCCCGTCGCGGAGGATCTGCTGTATGGCTGCCTCTTGTCGGACCTGGACGACCTGCTGGGCGGGGAGCTCGGCGCCCGGGGAGTGGCTCCGCAGCAGACGGCGCTGCGGTTGCTGCGCGCAACGGGGCTTTCCCCGGCTGTGACCGATGGGATGCCGGCCTGCGGACACGACTTCGCCTTGTCCGGTGACCACCAGGCGCTGTCGCGCGTGGCGGGCGGCGTAGCGGATGCCCTGGGGCAAAGCGGCGCCCGCCGGGTGATCTCGTTGTGCCCCGAGTGCGAGGCCACGCTCAGGCGACGCTACCCCCGGGTGGGCGTGGCGCTGGAAGGGGACGGCGCCCTGGAGATCGAGGGCGCCCTCGACGTGCTGTCCGCCCGGCGCGAGCGGCTGCGCTTCGCGCCAGCATTGCCCGTGCCGGTGGCCGTGTTCGCCGATGTGGACGAGGGAGACGTGGAGGCCACCGAGCGGCGCCAGGAGCAAGCGGGTGCTCTGCTGGAGCAAGCGGGCTATGACGTGGTGGCGCGGCTGCCGGATCCCTACGCCGCGCCAGGCGCCCAGGGCTCGGCCGGGGTGGAGGGGTTCGTCACCTGCGATGCGGCGGCGCGCGCCGCCCAGGATCGGCTGCTGTCGGTGGCCCAGGAGGCCGGGGCGGCGCATCTGCTGTGCGTCTCGCCGCTGTCGGCGATCCACCTGGGCTGCGCGCAGCGGCGGGGCGGTTGGCGCCGGCATCGACTGCAGGTGGCCACGATCTACGAGGCCCTGGCGTCGCGCCTTGCCACGGACGGGATCGGCGAATCGGCGGGGGGGACCGCGGGCAAAGCAGGGATTGCGGCGGGCGAGGCGGGGTCGCCAGCGGCGCGCGCCAAGACTCCGGAGAGGGAGCCGGACGCCCCGCGTGGACAATGAACGGATCAACGCAGGCCCATGCAAAGACGAATTCAAAGCCATCCCATCCTTACGCCGCCCGACGATGAGCCGGTGACCTTCACCTTCGAAGGCCGCGAGATCCAGGGCCGGCGAGGCGAGGCGGTGTCTTCGGCCTTGTACGCCAACGGGATCCAGATCTTCGGGCATCACCACCGCGACGGCGGTGCTCAGGGGATCTTCTGCGTCAACGGCCAGTGCTCCCAGTGCCTCGTGCTGGCCGACGGCCGGCCGGTGAAGGCCTGCATGAAGCCGGTGCGTCCGGGGCTGCGTGTGGAGCCCGTCTCCGGCGCCCCGACCCTGCCGGCGGAGGACGAGCCGGTGCAGTGGGCCGAGCCCGACCTCTACCCGGTGGAGGTGCTGGTGGTGGGGGGCGGTCCCGCCGGGATCTGCGCGGCGGCGGAGCTGGGGCGGGCCGGGGTCGACGTGCTGGTGCTCGACGACAAGGACGAGCTCGGGGGCAAGCTGAGCCTGCAGACCCACGCCTTCTTCGGCTCGGTGCGCGCCTGCCACGCCGGCACCCGGGGCATCGATCTGGCGGAGATCCTGGCCCAAGACCTGCCAGCCCTGCCCAACGTGCGGACCTGGCTCAACGCCACCGCGGTGGGGGTCTACGTGGACGGCGTGGTGGGGGTGTGGCAGCGGGATCGCTACCGTCTGGTGAAGCCGCAGGTGCTGCTGATCGCGTCGGGAGCGCGGGAAAAGAGCCTCTCGTTCCCTGGCTGCGATCTGCCGGGGGTCTACGGCGCCGGGGCGTTTCAGACCCTGGTGAACCGGGATCTCATCCGGGCGGCGGATCGGCTGTTCATCGTGGGCGGCGGCAACGTGGGGCTCATCGCGGGCTACCACGCCCTGCAGGCTGGCATCGGGGTGGTAGGCCTGGTGGAGGGGCTGCCCGAGGTGGGGGGCTACAAGGTTCACCTGGACAAGCTCAAACGGCTGGGCGTGCCGGTGTGGACCTCGCACACCGTGCTGCGGGCCGAGGGAGACGAGCAGGTGGAGCGGGTCACCGTGGCCGCGGTGAACGAGCGCTTCGAGCCCGTGCCCGGCACCGAGCGCACCTACGCGGTGGACGCCCTGCTCATCGCCGTGGGGCTGGCGTCGGTCAACGAGTTGGCGGACAAGGCCCGACAGTACGGCCTGCCCACCTTCCTGGCCGGGGACGCCGCCGAGATCGCCGAGGCCTCGGCCGCGATCTTCTCTGGGCGCATCGCCGGGCGTCAGGTGGCGGCGCATCTGGGCTGCGGGGGCGTGGTGCCCCCGGCGTGGCACACCACCGCCGAGGTGTTGCGGAGTCGGCCCGGCGCGCAGCAGCCCTTCGCCCCCACCGATCCCGGCCTGCCGGTGTACCCCCTCATCCGCTGCGTGGAGGAGATCCCCTGCAACCCGTGCACCGAGGTGTGCCCGGTGGACAGCATCTCCATCGCCGACGGCACCATCACGTCACAGCCGGAGTTTCACGGCCGCTGTCTGGGCTGCGGGCGCTGCGTGGCAATCTGCCCGGGGCTGGCCATCAACCTGGTGGTACAGGACCATGACCCGCAGCGGCGCAAGGCCCTGCTGGAGCTGCCCTGGGAGTTCGATGGTGGGGCCCCCGGTCAGCCCGGCGACACGGTGCAGACCGTGGACATGGAGGGCGAGCGGGTGGGGGAGGGCACGGTGGTGGCGGTCCGCGAGCGCGACGATCAGCGGCAGCGGCGGCTGGTGTTGCTGGAGGTGCCCTGGGAGGAGCGGCTGCGCGTGGCCGGATTCACCCTGCCTCTCGCCGGAGGCGAAGCGCTGCCCGTCGAGGCGGACGCGGCCCCGGAAGCCGAGCCAGTCATCGAGCCAGCCGCCGCGCGAGCCACTGCGCCAGTCACCGAGCCAGCCGCTGCGGCGGCCGCCGCGCCGGCCGCCGCGCCGGCGGATGACCCCATCGTGTGCCGCTGTGAGCGGGTGCGGCGCTCCACCATCGTGGAGGCCATCCGCTCCGGCATCCGCGACATGAACGTGCTCAAGGCGGTGGCGCGTCCCTCCATGGGAGGCTGCGGCGGTAAGACCTGCACCGAGTTGGTGATGCGGATCTTCCGCGAAGAGGGGGTGGACCCTGCCGAGGTCACGCCGGGGAGCCACCGCCCCTTGGTGGCAGAGGTCCCGGCGGGCGTGCTCGCCGGCGTGCAGGAGGTCGGCGGCTCCGGCTCCGGCTCCGGCTCCGGCTCCGGCTCCGGCTCCGGCTCCGGCTCC
>CAYFWA010000336.1:5107-7335 GCA_964346625.1 uncultured Myxococcales bacterium | reverse complement strand
GGTGTATCGAAGAGGTGTATCGAAGAGGTGTATCGAAGAGGTGTATCGAAGAGGTGTCGAGGCGAGCGGGCGGCGCTACTTTAGCAGCGCCTCGGAGTCGCTGACCAGCGTGTCCACCACGGCCGGGTCGGCCAGGGTGGTGGTGTCGCCGATCTCGTCGGGCTTGCCCGCCGAGATGCGCTTGAGGATCCGGCGCATGATCTTGCCCGAGCGGGTCTTGGGCAGGGCGTCCGCCCACTGGATCACGTCGGGGGTGGCGATGGGGCCGATCTCGGCCCGCACGTGCTTGACGAGCTCCTTTTTCAGCTCCTCGGAGCGCTCCACGCCGCTGTTGAGGGTGACGTAGGCGTAGATACCCTGGCCCTTGATGGCGTGCGGGTAGCCCACTACCGCGGCCTCGGCCACGGCGTCGTGCGACACCAGCGCGCTCTCCACCTCGGCGGTGCCCATGCGGTGACCCGAGACGTTGATCACGTCGTCCACCCGGCCGGTGATCCAGTAGTAGCCGTCAGCGTCGCGCTTGGCGCCGTCCCCGGTGAAGTACTTGCCCGAAAACTGCGAGAAGTAGGTCTCGCGGAACCGCTCATGGTCGCCGTAGACCGAGCGCATCATGCCGGGCCAGGGGAACTTCATGCAGAAGTTGCCCTGAGCCACGCCCTCGAGCTCGTTGCCCTCGTCATCCACGATGCAGGGCTGCACGCCGAAAAACGGCCGCGTGGCGCTGCCGGGCTTGATGGCGGTGGCGCCGGGGAAGGGCGTGATGAGAAAGCCCCCGGTCTCGGTCTGCCAGTAGGTGTCCACGATGGGGCAGCGGCCGCCACCAATGGTCTCGTAGTACCACATCCACGCCTCGGGATTGATGGGCTCGCCCACCGTGCCGAGGATGCGCAGGGAGGACAGGTCGTGCTGCTTCGGCCAGGTGTCGCCCTCCTTGGCGATGGCGCGGATGGCCGTGGGGGCCGTGTAGAACTGGTTGACCCGGTGCTTCTCCACGATCTCCCAGAAACGGCCCATGTCGGGGTAGCTGGGCACGCCCTCGAACATCACGCTGATGGCGCCGTTGGCCAGGGGCCCGTAGACGATGTAGCTGTGCCCGGTTACCCAGCCGATGTCGGCGGTGCACCAGTAGACGTCGCCGTCCTTGTAGTCGAACACGTGCTTGTGGGTGGCCGCGGTGTAGGTGAGATACCCACCGGTGGTGTGCAGCACCCCTTTGGGCTTGCCGGTGGAGCCCGAGGTGTAGAGGATGAACAAGGGATCCTCGGCGTCCATGGGCTCGCAGGGGCACTCGGCCTCCACGCTGGCCATCTCGTCGTGCCACCACACGTCGAGATCCTTCCACTCGACCTCCTGCTCGTTGCGCTTGACCACGATCACCTTCTCGATGCTCGGGGTCTCGCTCACCGCGGCGTCGGCGTTGCCCTTGAGGTCCACGGGCTTCTTGCCACGGAAGGTGCCGTCCGACGTCACCAGGACCTTGCATTCCGAGTCGTTGATGCGATCCCGCAGCGAGTCGGGGGAGAACCCGCCGAAGACCACCGAGTGGATGGCGCCAATGCGGGCACAGGCCAGCAGCGTGATGGGCAGCTCGAGGATCATGGGCAGGTACACGCACACGCGGTCACCGCGGCCCACGCCGTGTTTCTTGAGCACGTTGGCGGCGCGCTGTACCTGCTCGTGCAGATCCTTGTAGGTGAGCTTCTGAGTCTCGGACGGCTCGTTGCCCTCCCAGATCAGCGCCACGTTGTCGCCACGCCCCGCCTCCACGTGGCGATCCACGCAGTTGTAGCAGGCGTTGAGCTTGGCGCCCTCGAACCAACGGATCCGGGCGGAGCGGAAGTCCCACTCGAGCACCTGGTCCCACTTCTCGTACCAGGTGATGAACTCCTCGGCGATGTCGGCCCAGAAACCCTCGGGATCGTCCACCGAGCGCCGGTACATCTCCTCGTAGCGTTTGGCGTCGATGTGAGCCTCCTTGGCGAGGGACTCGGGCACTTCGAAGACGCGATCATCGAGTGTGACTTCGGACATGAGCGTGATCTCCTTTGTTCGATTACCACCAATTTGCGGCGGTTCTGGAAAATTTCGACGATACCTACCAAAAGGCGCCCAGGGGCGCAAGCCTAAATTAGTGAACCTTCACTTAGTGTTGAGTAATTGAATATCAATACCTTACAATGCCAACGCGGCGCGTCGACAGGTGGTGATTCCATGGAAATCCCATGGAA
>CAYFWA010000336.1:3442-5007 GCA_964346625.1 uncultured Myxococcales bacterium | reverse complement strand
CCATGGAAATCCCATGGAACACGGAGAATTGTGATCTTCGTCCACCCTCCAGCGAGTAATCGGAATTATCAAGAAACGATGGGGAGAGAGAGTAGGAAGAGGTGACCGGTCGCCTGACCCACCGCCGCCCAACGGCTGCTACCTTTCCGCCATGGATTTCTCGCGACGCTCCTGATCCTCTTTGCACTGGATACACAGCGTGGTCACCGGCCGCGCCTCGAGGCGGGCGGCGTCGATGGGCTCCTCGCACGACTCACAGATCCCGAAGGTCCCGTCGTGGATCTTCTCCAGGGCGCGATCGATCTTGGCCAGATAGCCCTTTTCCCGGCCGCGCAGTCGGATGGTGAAAGACTGCAGGTACTCGCTCGAGGCGGCGTCCATCTCATCGGGGAGCTGGTCGAGCTCCCGCTGCATGTCCTCTCCGAGCGAGTCTCTGGCCTTCTTGAGCAGATCCAGCTTGGTCTGCGCCAGGGTCCTGCGGAATCGCTCCAGCTTTTTTTTGCTCATCGCCATGGGTGGCCTGCCTGTCCGGCCCGCGGAAGAGCCCGCGTTGCCAAGTGTTTCCGTACCGTTCGTCTCATTGCTGCGATTTGTCTTTTGCTGCGGTTTGTCTTTTCGCGAATCGCGCCGCGTCTGTCTCGCCCCGGCTCTACCGCCTCGGGCTCGCGTATTTCCCATCTCGCGGGGTTTGTCGTGTTTCCGCCGAAATCTAAGAACGGTCCGCCAGGGGGTCAAGCGGACGCGCACCTGCGCCCAAAGCGAGCGACGTCGCTGGTGCAGGCCCACCCGAGTCCGGCAAGGCTCCTTCAGCCCTCCTCGCGATGGAGCAGGCCGTGCAGGTTGTAGCTCAGGATCTCACGCACGAGCCCCTCCCGATCGAAGACCGTCACCGGGGCGGCCTCACTCCCGGCGGGAGGCGCGCCCTCCGACGCCTCGTCGACCGGGGGGACGCCCTGGGCGGTGAGGTACTGCGCGGTGACCTCCTTGATGGTGCCCAGCACGCAGGCCGACAGGATGCGCGTATTGCCCTGGCGCACCAAGCCCATGGACTGCCCGAGCCCCAGCGCCCCCTCGATGAGCTCGAGCAGGCGCCCGTAGAACTCGTCGAGCTTCTGATCGAAGTCCGCGTCCAGGCCCACGGCGTGGCGCAGCAGGATGTGGTTGAGCTCGCGGTGCTCGGACAGCACGTCCACCACCCGCTCCACGTTGTCGCGGAGCTGCTCCACCGGCGACGGCGCGCCGAGCCCCACCTCGATGCGCCCCACGACTCCCCAGATCCGCTCCAGATAGCCATCGAGCAGCTCCTCGAAGATGGCCCGCTTGCTGTCGAAATACAGATAGAAGGTCCCCCGCGCGATGCCGGCCTTGCGGATGATGTCCGCCACGCTGGTGGAGTGATACCCCTTGACCACGAAGGCGGTGCGCGCCGCGCGCAGCACCTGTGCCCGACGCGACAGACGCTGGCGCCGGGCCCGCTCGCTGCGGCCGTCGGCCAGGGACGTCTCCTTTTGGGACGTCTCCTTTTGGGACGTCTCCTTTTGGGACGTCTCCTTTTGGGACGTCTC
>CAYFWA010000336.1:1303-3342 GCA_964346625.1 uncultured Myxococcales bacterium | reverse complement strand
TCCTTTTGGGACGTCTCCTTTTGGGACGTCTCCTTTTGGGACGTCTCCTTTTGGGGCGCCTCCTTTTGAGGCGCCTCCTTTTGAGGCGCCTCCTTTGGGGGGGCCTCCCCTGGGCGCGCCTGCCGCGGCGGGCCCTCGCCCCGCGGATCCGTCCCTTTTCGGGTCTTGTCGCTCAACTCCCGAATCTTCCTCGATGGTTGTCACCATCGCTGTCGACGGAGCCGACCATAGCCGATCCGGCCCGGGGCGGCAACGCCGCGAAGCTTGTCGGAAGCACATCAAGGTCTCCGAATTCAACCGCCTGGATCAGGACATGGAGCGCTTCGAGTCCCGCCTCACCGAGTACGACCCGCTCATCCAGAAGCAGAAGGCCGCGGCATGATCGAGGTCCATGCCGAGCGCTGTCCGCAGAAACACGCGTGCCCCACGGTGCGGGTCGGCCCCACGAGCGCCATCACCCAGCGCGGCAACGCCGCCCCCGAGATCGACGACTCCCGCTGCATCGACTTCGGCAAGTGCCTACGCACTTGCGCCGCCTTCGCTCCCCGCGACGAGCCGAACTGACCGCGGCCGCGGCCGAAGGACGACCCACGCCTGCCGAACAGCCGTGGGATCCCGGTGGCTGCGGGTGCTCTCGCGGACATCACGGGTATCCATCGTATTGACGTCGAGGACCGGGTCCCTGAAAATGCGAGCCATGACTCGATTGGCGAAAGCCAGCAGGGTGTGCTCGGAACCCCGGATGCTAGATCTGCGGACACGCCTTCCATTTTTGGCCACGTGCGCCGCCCTGATCGGGGCCCTGCTGCTCAGCGGACCCGGTTGCGGCGTGACCGCCCGCGTCGCCACGATCCGGGTGGGCCCGTCCACGAGCCTGCGCGTGCGCGGTCTCGATCGGTGCCAGCGGGGTTACCGCGGACCGGTGAAGGTGGATCCCGACCAACCGCTCACCATCCTGGTGCACGGCTGTAACGGCTCGGGCGGGGACTTCAAGACCCTGGCCCAGGTCTACCGGCTGCACGGCCGCCCGGCGATCTGCTTCAACTACAACGACCGGGACCGCCTCGACACCAGCGCCCGGCAGCTCCGGCGCGCTCTGCACCGGCTCGCCGGGCACCTGCGGCGCGCGCCCCTCACGGTCATCGGTCACAGCCAAGGGGGCCTGGTGGCCCGCCGCGCCCTGACCCGGGGGCGGTTTCGAAATCTGCCGCTACCCAAGTCCGTGACCGTGCGGCTGGCCACGGTGTCATCGCCGTTCAACGGCATCCAGGCCGCGCGGCACTGCGGCCTGCTGGCGCTGCACATCCTGAGCTTCGGCGTCTCCGCCGGGATCTGCCAGGCGGCGGTGGGCAACCTCTGGTACGACATCCATCCCAAGGCCGGCGCGGTGCTGCGCCCCGGCGCCTTGATCCCTGAGGTCAAGGCGCACCTCAAGGTCGTCACCGACGAGCGGGGCACCTGCCGCCGCCGCGCCTCCTCCGGAGCCTGCAAAGAGAGTGACTTCGTGTTCAGCCGCGCCGAGCAGTACCAATCCCGGGTGGACGCCGACGCCCGGCTGCACAACGTGGAGGTCAAGGCCGGCCACGTAGAGATCGTGGGCGACGCGGGCATGGTGCCCAAAAAGCTCCTGCAGATCCTGCGACGCCGGCGGTACATGCCCGAGACCCCCGTGGCCCTGCGCCCCCGCATCGCCCGGCTGTATCGCTAAGAAGTCCCGAGTGCTACACCGTTGACCGAAACCACACACTGTTGACATTGCGCACGAATTGAACCACACTCCCCTACACTATCGGCCAGTAGAAGCGGGGCCCGGCTCCCAGCGCTCGGAACCCGGAAGCAGCCTCTACAGTTGGTCCGACAGACGGCCGACAGACGGCCGACAGAAGGCCGACAGAAGGCCGACAGACGGCCGACAGAAGGCCGACAGAAGGCCGACAGAAGGCCGACAGACGGCCGACAGAAGGCCGACAGAAGGCCGACAGAAGGCCGACAGACGGGCCGAGAGGCCAAGGGCCCGCGAGGGCCGGTCCCCCAAACCC
>CAYFWA010000336.1:0-1203 GCA_964346625.1 uncultured Myxococcales bacterium | reverse complement strand
GGCCGACAGACGGGCCGAGAGGCCAAGGGCCCGCGAGGGCCGGTCCCCCAAACCCGAAGACCCGAGAGGTATCACCGTGGCACGTTCGTCGAGCTCCTCCGGTACCACGTCCGACAAGCGCAAACAGAGCCTCTATTTCCCCGAGGAGATGCTGCGGGAGATCGAGGAGGAGGCCGTACGCCAGGACCGCTCCAAATCCTGGATCGTCCAGAAGGCCTGGATGATCGCGCGCAAGGAGATCGCCAAGTTCCCCTCGGCCAACGAGGTCCCCGGCCTCGACGACGAGCGGGAGGGCTAGCGCAGCCCCGGGGGCTCGCGCCCCGCGGGCTTTCGCGCTGCAGGCCCGAGCCCCATGGGCCTTCGTCCGCCGGGGCCCCGCTTTTCGGGTCGCGAGCGGTGATCCACGTCGGCACCAGCGGCTTTTCCTACCAGGACTGGAAGGGGCCGTTCTATCCCCCCGACCTGCCCTCCCGGGACTTTCTCGCGTACTACAGCCAGCGCTTCGACGCCTGCGAGATCAACTTCAGCTACTACCGGATGCCCGAGGCCCACACCCTGGAGCGCATGCTCGAGCGCTCCGGCGGCCGGGTCCGTTTCACCATCAAGCTCACCCGCACCATCACCCACGAGCCGGGCGCGGATCCGGAGGCGCTGGAGGCGGAGCTGGTACGGTTCCGTCAGGCGCTGCAGCCCTGGCGCGAGGCCGGCGTCCTGGGGGGCGTGCTGGCCCAGTTCCCCAACGGCTTTCGTCCCGGCCCCCGCAGCCGCGCGCGGCTGGACCGGATCCTCGAGGGCCTCGAGGGCCTGCCGGCCGTGGTGGAGTTTCGCCACCGGGGCTGGATCGGGCAGGACACCTTCGAGCACCTCACGTCCCGCCAGGCCGCCGTGTGCTGCGTGGACGAGCCGGATCTCCCGGGGCTTTTGCCCCGCCTGGGCGTGGTGACCGCGGAGCCGGGCTACGTTCGCTTCCACGGCCGCAACCGCGAAAATTGGTACGACCACGACGAGGCCTGGGAGCGCTACGACTACCAGTACGCCGACGACGAGCTGAAAAGCTGGCAGGGCCGGCTGCAGCGCATGGACCAGCGGACCGAGCACACCTACGTTTTTTTCAACAACCACTTCCAGGCCAAGGCGGTGAGCGCGGCCAACCGGCTGCGCGAGCTGCTGGGGCTCTGACTCGAGTCTGAGCCCCCCCTCCCC
>CAYFWA010000335.1:0-7342 GCA_964346625.1 uncultured Myxococcales bacterium | reverse complement strand
GGCGCGGCCGTGGCGGCCGGCGCGTCGGCCCGGCGAGCGCCGGGGGAGATGGCGCGCCTTGCGACGATCGAGCCGGCCCCGGGGGCCGGCGCGACCGGCGCGACCGGCGCGACCGGCGCGACCGGCGCGACCGGCGCGACCGGGGCGATCGGCGCGTCCGCCGCGCGGCTGCCCGAGCCGGGAGTCGCGCCCCCGGTTTCGGATGCGCATGCCGCGGCCGCGCCCGATGCGCGAGCTCCGGTGACGCGGCAGTCGCCGCAGGCGGGCCCCGCGCGGCAGGCGCGGGCGGCGCATCCGGCGCGGCCGGCGAAGCCGGGGCCCGTGGGTGGGGCCCGCGGAGGAGCCGGGGCGATGGACCCGACCCGCTCGGGTGGGCACCCGCGCCAGCCGGGGACGGTACGGGCGGAAGGTGCGCCCGGGGCGGCGGGGCCGCAGCACGCGGTAGCGGTTGCGCTCCACGCGCTCGTAGCGTGGCCGGTGGCTGCGGTAGACCTGCCCCCGCAGGTACCGGCGGCGGTAGTGGCGCCGGTAGAATCGACGCTTGGCGGGGATGTGGCGGAAAAAGGTGTCGGTGAAGGTCCCGACGAAATACAGCACGCCCCCGATGAGGTCGTAGTGGTCCCCGCTGAGCTGGAAGTGGTGGCGGTGCGGCCAGGGGTAGTAGCACCAGTCGTCGCCGTGGGTCTCCGGCAGGGGATGGGGGTTGGCGTACCAGTACATCTCGTCTTCGTAGCCGAAGTCCACCGGATCGCCGATGAAGACCCAGGCGCCGTCCACCATGGCGAACAGCTCCGGCTCCAAGGGGGGATAGGGCTCGTCGTGCAGACCCGTCTTCATGCAGAAGCCCTGGCCGAAGTCCGGGTGGATGGGGTGCGCCCCGCGGTAGCGGTATTCGTGGTCGAAGCGCACCGTGTGGGGCTCGGCGGGCTCGCCGGAATCGGCCGCCCCCTTGGCGGAGGCCTCGTGCGGGTCGGGCGCGCGCGGCGCGGGCGCCGAGGAGCTCGCCGCCGCGAGGATCCCGGCCACGCACAGCAGCCCCACGGCCGCCAGGGTGCGACCGGAAAGGGACGTGGGATTTGCACTGGGATATGTCATGATTCGACGCTCCCGAACGGCCTGAGCTCGATTATAGACCACCCCTGGCGCTACGCAACCACCGTGGTCCGGGGCGCCGGCTTCGGCGTCTGGCGGCAGTCGTCTGGCGCTCAGCGGCGCGGGCGCCGCTTGGGGCGGCTGGTGGGCGCGGCCGTCCAGGGGTCCTCGGGCCAGGGGTGTTTCGGGTAGCGGCCGCGGAGCTCTCGGCGCACGTCGGCGTAGCCCTGGCTCCAGAAGCTCTCCAGATCGGTGGTGATCTGGGCGGGACGCCCGTTGGGGGCGAGCAGGTGGAGCTGCACCGGGACCCGCCCCCGGGCCACCCGGGGGCCGTGGCGCCAGCCGAAGACCTCCTGCAGCTTCACCGCCAGCACGGGGGGGCCATGCTCCGGGTACTCGAGGCGGTGGCGCGCGCCGCTGGGCACCGTCAGGCGCGCCGGGGCCTCCCGGTCGAGCAGCCGCTGCTGGGCCGGGGTGAGCCGACCGCGCAGCGCCGCGGCCACCGGCGCCTCGCGCAGCTCGGCCAGGGCGATGCGGCCCGCGCTGAGCTCGCGGGCGAGCTCGGCCAGGGCGTCGTCGTCCAGGGCGGTAAGACCGGCCTCGGGCAGGGCTTCGGCCAGAAAGCGCACGCGCGAAAGAAGGTGTCGCGCCTCGTCGTCGAGGGCCAGGCTGCTGCCGGGATCCCGGGCGGCCACCTCGCCGAGCAGCGCGCCGGCCGCCGCCCGGTCCGTCACCGGCGCCGGCTCGGCGCGCAGCCTCAGCGCGTCGTAGCGCACCTCGTGCTCGCTCACCACGCGCTCGCTCTGGGGATCGTAGCGCAGCCGCGGCTCGGCCTGCATCCGTTCGGGAAAGACCTGCCGCAGCAGGGCCTCGGAGATCTCGGTGGCCTGGCGGATCCGGGCGCGGCCGCCGCGGGGCCCGTCGTCGATGTCGTGCGCGATGAGCAGCGGCGCGTCGCGCACCACGCTGGCCGGATCGAGCTGCGCCTCGCGCCCCCCGTGCACCAGGTAGCGAGCTCCGGCGATGCCCGCTGCCTCAAAACGGTGGGCCCCGGGTCGGCGGGCCTGCCGGCTGGCGGCGCTCGGCTCTCGGCGGACCGCCACCCGGTCCGGATACCCGGCGAGCAGGATGGCCGCCAGCGTCTCGTCCGGCGCCGCGGCCGATTCTCGGGGCACCGGCGCGCCCACCGCCCGGGAGAGCTGACGCCGAAGCTGGCGGGCCGTGTCGCGCACCGCCCGGCAGGCCCGCGGCTCGAGCCCGAAGCGGCGCCAGGCGGAGTCCGTGCCGCCGGCCTTTTCGGCCGCGCGCCAGCGCTCGAGGCGCAGGAGGAGATCCGAGCGGCTCACCTCGGCGGGGGCTTCGGATCGGGGCGCGGCGGGCCCCCCGGCGCCCTCCTCGGCAAGACGCGACGGGAACACGTCGCGCTCCGAGGCCAGGGCCACCAGCGCGCAGCCCGCCGCCGCCACGCCGGCGGCGTGGGCGTGAAGCAGCACCCGCCCGAGCCGCGGGTGCACGGGCAGCTCCAGCAGCGCGCGTCCGAGCGCGGTGATCCCGGCGTCATCCACCGCGCCCAGGCGGCGCAGCAGCCGGTCTGCCCGCTGCAGGGCGGCCGGCGGCGGCGGCTCGAACCAGCCGAAGGCGCTGGGGTCGGCGCAGCCCCAGCCGCGCACCTGCAGCACGGGTCCGGCGAGATCCACCCGCCGGATGGCGGGGATCTCGCGCTCGGCCAGGGCGTGGTGCTGCCCTTCGGTCCAGCAGCGCAGCACCCGGCCGGGTGCCGTGCGGCCGGCCCGCCCGCCGCGCTGCTCGGCCGAGGCGCGGCTCACGCGCCGGCGGCGCAGCCGCTCGAGGCCGGTGCGAGGGTCGAGCTCCAGGCGCTTGACCCAGCCGGTGTCCACCACCGTGGTGACCCCCTCCACGGTGAGCGAGGACTCCGCCACGTTGGTGGCCAGCACCACCTTGCGCCGGGCAGCTGGCGACACCGCCCGATCCTGCGCGGAGTCCGAGAGCCGGCCGTGTAGCGGACGCACCGCCAGCGCCTGCTCGGCGGCGGTGGCCGCGAGGATCCGGGTGGCCTCGCGGATGTCGGCCACGCCGGGCAGAAACACCAGCAGGTCGCCCCCGTCATCGTTCGGGTCGGCCAGGGCCCGACGGACCCCGGCCGCGGCCTGCAGCGCCGGGGGGCGGTCATCGGGCCTCGGCAGGTAGCGCACCTGCAGCGGGTGCAGCCGCCCCGGGGCCTGCAGCACGGGGCAGCCGCCGAAAAAACCGCTCAAGCGCTCGGTCTCCAGGGTGGCCGACATGCACACCAGGCGCAGGTCCTCGCGCGCGGCGCGCACCTCGGCGAGCATGGCCAGGCACAGATCGGTCTCCAGGTGTCGCTCGTGGACCTCGTCGAGCACCACCACCGCCACGCCCTCGAGCAGCGGGTCCTGCTGCAGCCGGCGCAGCAGCACCCCCTCGGTGACGAACAGCAGGCGGGTGTCGGGCCCGGCCCGGGCGCGAAAGCGCACGCGGTAGCCGACCTGCCCGCCCACCGGCTCGCCCCGCTCGGCCGCCACCCGCCGCGCCGCCATGCGGGCGGCCACCCGCCGGGGCTCGAGCACCACCACCTCCCCGGGATCCACCCCTGGTGGGCCGGCCCGCGGTAAAAGCGCCGGCGGGACCCGGGTGGTCTTGCCCGCGCCGGGGGGAGCGCAAAGCACCAGGACCCCTGCCTGCTCGAGCCGGGCGCGAAGCTCCGGCAGCAGCGGGTCGATGGGCAGGGGAAGGGGGGCGGCGGTCACGGCGCGCGGGAAATTACAGGCGGGAGCGCTCCCCGGAGTGCAGCTCGAAGGTCGGGCCGCGGGCGCCGGGGCGCTCGTCGGGGCGGTAGAAGATGGCGTAGTCGAGGCTCTCGGTGACGTGGAAGGCATGGCCGTCCCGGGCCACGGTGTGGGTGGGGCGCAGGCTCCCGGAGTTCACGTACTGCAGCAGCCGCTGGTTGCCCTCCTCGCCCACCAGGCCGATGGGGACGTGCTGGGCCACGTGGGTGTGGCCGTATACCACGTACTGGATGCGCGAGCCCTCCTGGGTCACCAGCGGCTCCTCGGCGGCGCGCTCTACGTAGCGGGCGTAGGGATCGTAGGCCGAGAACTTGTCGTAGATGGCCAGCGCGGCGTTCACCTTGCCCACCCACAGGTTCTTGAGCCCGTCGATGAGAAACTCCAGCCGATCCGCCTCGTCGAGGGGGTTGTACCACTTGTCGTGGCCCGCGGCCGATAGCCACCACTTGACGTAGGGCTGGCTCTCGAAGTTGGTCACCGCGTCCTCGATGCAGGCCCGCAGCATCTTGCTTTCTTCCCCTTCGAAATGGCGGGCCAGCCACTTGACCACCGAGGAGACCGGGCGGACGTTGTCGATCTGCTCGAGCTTGCGCCGAAAGGTCTGGATGGCCTCCGGGGTGGCGCCGTCGGCGGGCTGCATCAGGCTGGCGTGGTAGGTCAGCCGCGAAAACAGCTCGGTGTTGATGAGATCCGACATGGGGATGTTGAAGTAGTCCGCCGGCTGGCCGGGATCCCCCTCGAAGGAGTAGATGTCCCATTCGTGGCCGTGACGCACCAGGACCCCATGGTCGTGATCCACCCACAGGTTCGGGAAGGGTTGATTCGGATCCCATGGACCCGAGCGGCCCAGATCGAGCCCCAGAAAGTCGATGACCCGCGCCCGCAGCCCGGGGTGCATGTTCACCAGGCGGTCGGCGTCCCCCGGCAGGTAGAGCCGCAGGGGCTCGGTGCCGCCGAACCGATCGGCGAGCCGGTCGCCGAGGATGCCCTTGATGGGCGAGACGTTGGGGTGGATCATGATCTGGTTGAACATCTGCACCGCCCGCTCGAGGTACTCGGTGGAGGACGGCGGGCGGGCGTGAGCGCCCCCTTCCACCACCTGGAAGTGACGCCAGGGGGTGTGCTCGGCCTGCTCGTGCCAGAAGTGGGTGCGGCGCATGTCGAAGATGTTGCCCGCGTAGATGATCTCCACCCGGCTCTGGGGGGTGTGCTCGCGGACCTTGGCGTGGGCCGTGGCGATGCGGTCCACCAGATCCTCGTACACCTGCGGTTTGAGGTTGTGGTCTCCCGCCGTGCCGTCGGCGAGGTGCAGATCACTGATGACGACTAGCATCCGAAACCTCCAGGGCGACCCGGCGTGGCCACGCGGATCGATGGCGTCTGGTGGATCGAAGCGCCGGGCCCGGGGCCGGATCCGGGGCCGGATCCGGATCCGGCCGGCGCGTGGAATCGATCCGGGGGTTTTCCAATCCTTCCAATCCGTTTGCTTCGAGTTGGTTCGAGCTGCCTGCGGGTCAGCTCGGATCGAACGATAGGTCCCCGGGGTGGTCACCGTCAAGGCGAGTCTGAGCCACGGTGGGAACGCGACGGGACCCTGGGCGGGTGACATTTGACCAAATGTCACAAGCGTGCATCCTGGACACGGACAGCTTGTCACGTTATGTATCCCGTGGCTTCGATAACCGCTCGATAACCGCTCGGGATCATTGAAGCCGATCATCGCCGAGCCATGGCATGACCGTTGCTTGGCAACCAGGGGTCGCCCCCATGACCAGGGTGACGTCAGGATCATCGATGAGAGTATCCACCTGGATCGGTTGCCTCACACTGTCCGGACTGCTCGGCCTGCTTGGGCTGCTGGGTGGCGTCCCGACCGCCCAGGCCCAGTGGTCCTTCAGCGTGGATCGCTACGAGGAGGGCAACCAGGACAACATCAGCGACCTCGACTGGCCGTACTACCTCAACCAGGCGCGCTGCCTGTGCGACTCGGCGCGCGGCGACGAGCAGGAGGCCTACCTGTGGTACCGGCTCACCCTGGAGTCGGGCTCCACCGGCGGCGGCGAGGAGGTGCTCATCTACGTGGGCCAGGACTGCGACAGCGAGGCGGTGGTCATCGACGACAAGTGCCACTTCGTGGAGGGCTTCGGGATCTCGGCGTTTCTCAACGACGATCCCGCCTTCGCCATCCCGGTCAACTGGATCGTGTCGCCCGACGACGGGGTGTGCGAGGAGGTCAACGCCGGCAGCAACCAGCTCTACGTGTTCGTGGGCAACACCTCCAACGACCCGAGCGCCACCTTCGAGCTGCCCTACGACACGCGCTCGCCCGACACGCCGCGCAACGTCACCGCGTCGGGCGGCGAGCAGGCGGTGGAGCTGTCCTGGGACGCCCCCACCGACGAGACGGGCATCGAAAGCTACGACGTTCTGTGCGCGGTGGACGGCATGCCCGCGGCCAGCTCCAGCCCCTCCAAGGCCTCCTTCGTGAGCACCGAGGCGCTGTGTGACCAGACCCTCACCATCGGCGACGCCACCGACGTCGGGATGGCCGAGAGCTGCGCCGCGCTCACCGGCGGGTTCGTGGCCGGGGCGCCGCCGCGGGACTGCTTCGTGTGCAGCTCGATGTCCGCCTCGGCCGACAACGTGCGGCTCGAGGGCCTGGAAAACGGGGTGGTCTACCGCTTCGCCGTGGTGGCGGTGGACGTCTCGGGCAACGTCAGCGTGGTATCCGACGTGGTGGACGCCACCCCCCAGGAGACCACCGACTTCGCCGAGGGCTACGACGAGGCCGGAGGCAAGGAGCGCGGCGGCTTCTGCTTCATCGCCACCGCGGTCTACGGGGACTACGATCATCCCCAGGTCCGCCGCTTCCGGCGCTTCCGCGACGGGGTGCTCGCCCGCAGCCCCGCGGGGCGGGGCTTCATCCGGTGGTACTATCGCCATGGCCGCTCCCTGGCGCTGCTAAAGGGGCTGTCGCCCGAGCTCGCCCTGGTGGCGAAGCTGGGGCTGCGGGGGCTGGCGGTGTTGACGGCGCCGGCTCCGGGGACGCGCGGCGCCGGGGCGGGGCTGCCCCTCGGCGTGTTTTTGCTCGGGTTCGCGGTGGCCGCGGCCAACCGCCGGCGCGGCCGCCGCGATCGCCGCGATCCCTGCGATCCCGGCGATCGCCGCGATCCCCGCGATCCTCGCGATCCTCGCGATCCCCGCGATTCCCGCGGATCGGCCCATCCCCGCCACAAGGAGGAGACGCCTTGGTAACCGTTCAGGGGTCTCGTAGGACCGAAATCGTGCAAAACGGCAACGAGGCGCCTTTCCCTGCAGCCAACGAGGCGCCTTTCCCTGCAGCCAACGAGGCGCCTTTCCCTGCAGCGGCGCGAAGCGCGGTGATTGGGGGTGAGTCCCGAAAAACCGCGCTTTTTCGGGGTGAG
>CAYFWA010000334.1:0-7353 GCA_964346625.1 uncultured Myxococcales bacterium | reverse complement strand
AATTGCGCCTCGGCGCCCTCGGTGCGTCGAACTTATTCTTGCGCGAGCCCTTAGGCGAAAACACGCCTCGGGCACGCGTTGACTCCCACGACTGGAGTTGATCGAGAGG
This sequence comes from uncultured Myxococcales bacterium, assembly GCA_964346625.1. Taxonomy (GTDB): domain Bacteria; phylum Myxococcota_A; class Polyangia; order HGW-17; family JAJRWW01; genus CAYFWA01. Next base: position 7,244 of record CAYFWA010000334.1, on the reverse strand, counting down.
ATGAAACCACCCCCCGGCCGAAAGCGCGGCCGGGGGGTGGGGCGAATCATGGGTAGGATACTGGTGGGAAGAGTCGGATCCAAGGTCCCTACTTCACGAAGTTGAGGATCGGAACCTTCTTCATCTCCCACTTGTCTTTCTCGTTGTCGTAGACGCAGTTGACAAAGACCTTCCAGTTGTCCTCGTCCATCTCCTTGAAGTCGGCCCGGTAGTAGTAGCCCGGCCACCGGGTCTCTTCGCGGAAGTACAGGGTCTGGAGGTGGGCGTCGGCCTGCCAGGTGCGGTGGATGTTCTCCCAGCACCGCATGAGCTCGTGCAGCGACTCGGCGGCGAGCTTCTCGGCGTCCTCCTTGAGCATGATCATGAGCTCCATGCCGCGCTCGAGGAGCCACTTGTTGGTGGTGAACTGCATGGACACGCCACCGGCGTACTCGTCCATGATCTTCTGGAGCCGGAACATGTAGTCCTGCGGCTTGAGGAAGTGCGGGTTGATGTTGGGATCCGAGGACAGCGCCTGGTTGTCCTCCCAGAGCTTCAGCGGGCGCAGGGTCCGCTCTTGGGCGGCCTCGAGGGCGCTCGCGTCCACCTCGAGCAGGTCGGGGTTGTCCACGGCGTACTTGCAGGCGGCCTTGCCCACCACGCGCCCCTCGGCGTGGGAGCCGGAGGAGAACTTGTGGCTGCTGGCGCCCGAGGCGTCGCCGGCGGCGAAGAGGCCGGGCACGGTGGTCATGTGCTCGTAGCCCCAGAAGTACTCGTCGGGCGACAGGTCCTTGGTGCCCGACACCCAGGCGCCGGAGGCGCCGGAGTGGGAGCCGATGAAGTAGGGCTCACAGGGGGCGATCTCGGAGTCCTGCTCCTCGGGCTGGATGTTCTGACCGGCCCAGAGCAGCGCCTGGGAGATGGTCATGTCCAGGAAGTCCTCCCAGGCCTCGTTCTCGAGCTCCTTGAGGCGCTTCTTGGCGGCCTTGGGGTCGCCCTCGGACTCGGCGATGTTCTTGATGGCCTCGGAGGTCCGCATGTAGATCGGGCCCTTGCCCTCGAACAGGTCGAGCATCCCGAGGTGGTTGCGCAGGCAGGCCGGGATGGGCTTGCCGGTGCCGTAGGGCTTGTACTTCTGCAGCTCGTCGCCGCGGGTGACGAAGTAGTTCTCGCCGAAGGCGTTGGTGGCCTTGGCCTTGAACAGCAGGAACCAGGCGCCCACCGGGCCGTAGCCGTCCTTGAAGCGGATCGGGATGAACCGGATCTCCTGGCAGGTCATCTCGGCGCCGGCCTTGATGGTGAAGTAGGCGCTGGAGCCGGTGTTAAAGGGCGGATACCAGGAGCGGCCGAGGCCCTCACCGGTGGAGCGGGGACGGAACACGTGCACGGCGCCGCCCATGGTGCAGATGACCGACTTCGCCTTGAACACGTAGTACTTGTTCTCGCGGGTGGAGAAGCCCACGGCGCCGGCGATCTTGCCGTCTTTGACCAGCGGCTCGGTGATGAACACGCGCTCGTAGATGTTGTCCATCCCGAGGGCGTTCTTCGCGGCCTCCGCCACGATGATCTTGTAGGACTCGCCGTTGATCATGATCTGCCAACGACCCTCGTTGACGTAGTTGCCGTCGGCGTCCTTCCAGATCGGCAGGCCCCACTTCTCGAACAGGTGCACGGTGCCGTCCACGTGACGGGCGATGTTGTACACCAGGTCCTCGCGGGTCACGCCCATGAGGTCGCGCCGCACGTAGTCCACGTATTGCTCGACGGTGTTCTTTTCCCGATCGAGGCCGAGGTACTGGTTGATGGCCGAAAGACCCATGGCCACGGCGCCGGAGCGATCCATGGCGGCCTTGTCGATGAGGGTGACCTTCAGGCCCTTTTTCTTGGCCCAGTAAGCAGCCTCAACCGCGGCGCCGGTGGCGGCCATGCCTCCGCCCACGATGAGGACGTCAGTGGTGACTTCGACAGTCTCAAAATTCGCATCCATAGTGTGTCCTCCTCTACTTCAGGGTCGGCACAGCGCCGATGCCAATGCACTCGGGCTCGTTCGCCAGGGTGTAGCCGTCGAAGTCGTCGTGCTCCGCGTAGCCGCCGCTCGGCTCCGCGGACCCCTCGGCCGTGCTCCGGATCGGGAACTTGAAACGCTTCACCTTGCCGTTGCGGAACTTCACCGTCCACATGATGTCCTCGGAGCCTCGCATGGGCACCACCGACGCGCCCAGCGGCACGAAGTCGGCGTAGCCGCGCACGTCCATGGCCTGCTGCGGGCAGATCTTCACGCAGCACATGCACTCCCAGCACATCTCGGGCGCGCGGTTGTACGCCTTCATCGTGTCCTTATCGAGGACCATGAGGTCGTTCGGACAGATGTACATACAGGCGGTCTTGTCCTGGCCCTTACATCCGTCGCACTTTTCGGTCAAAACGTAACTCGGCATTCGTGCCCTCCTTCGGGGCCCATGCGCGTCATCGCGCCGGGCGATTTCGGTGGACGATCAGCTCAGCGTCCAGCTCAACGTCCGAAACCTGGACTTGCTCCAAGTGAATCATGATAGCGACCAATTCGCAGAATTCGACCGTCCAACCACTCGATTTCATCGTCCAATCAAGCGCTCGATTCGGCCAATATCCAGTAGTAACCGTGGTGTGCTTACCCTTCGGCCGGAAGTATGTCAAGACAAATTGGCGACTGTTCACTCACTTTCTGAAACCCGTGTGATAATAACCGAGTGGGTCCACATTGACCGCAATTACAACGTGCCGGAAATCCGGGAAAAACCCAGGCTCAGAGGGATCCCCCGAAGGGTGCACGGAAGGGTGGGATTCGCGGATTGGATCGGCAAAATTGAAGCGCGAATGGGGGGCCTCTGACTCGCCCGACTGCACCTGTGGAGCCTACCCGACTCACCCTCCCAAAATCCGCTACACGGGCTCAGATGGATCCACTACAGATCCACTACAGATCCTCGGTTCGCGGCGTCAGGGAGGCGATCACGGTGTCCACGAGATCGCCTACGCGGGGTCGATCCGGGATCGCCTGGCACCGGATCCCCAGCGCCTCGGCCTCCCGCGCGGCCAGGGGACCGACCGCCCCGAAGAGCACGTCCTCGGCCTCGGGGAGGTTTGCCGCCGCCTCCACCGCGGCGCGCGCGCAGCTTCCCGACAAAAAGAGCACCGCGTCGGCCCGACCGTGCTGCAGCACCGAGCAGACGTCCGCCGATAGGGGCACGGGCAGGGCGCGGTAGATGGGCACCGGCCGCGGCACGTAGCCCGCCGCCTGCAGGGCCTCGGGCACGCCGGTGCCGGCGGCCGCCGAGCGGGGCAGCCACACGGTGCGTCCCCCAGGCACCCCGCCCTGCTGCAGGCTCTGGGCGACGTGGCGCCGCCCGCCGGCGCCGCCCGAGACCTCGAAACCCTGGCGCAGCACCGCCTGCCGCACCGTGGGGCTGGCGGCGAACACCTGCGGGTGTGGTCGCTCGGGGAGCTGGTGCCACAGCTCCCCGAAAAAGCGCGCGGCCACCGCGGAGGTGAAAAACACCACGTCATCGCCGCCGATGCGCTCCAGCTCGCGGCGCGCTCCGGCGCGGTCCTCCCCGGCCACGCACCGCACCACCGGCGCCTCGATCACGCGCGCCCCGAGCTGGCGCAGGCGCTCGAGCTCCGGGTAGCCTGACTCCTCGGCCTTGAGCAGCACCACCGTCTTGCCCGCCAGCGGACGCGGGGACTGGATCCCGAGGCTGTCGCCGAGCGCCACCACCTCTCCCACCACCGTCACCGCCGGAGGGCGGATGCCCGCGGCCTCGGCGCGCTCGGCGAGGGTGGCGAGGGTGCCCCGCACGCTGCGCTGGCCGGGCGTGGTGCCCTCTTGCACCATCATGGCCGGGGTGTCCGGATTCAGCCCCTCGGCCTGCAGCCGGCGGGCGATCTCGCCCACGGTGGACACCCCCATGTAGCTCACCAGGGTGAAGCCGGCCTCGGCCAGAGCCCTCCAGGGTAGGTGCTCGAGGTTTCCGTGGGCCAGATGGCCCGTATAGAAGATCACCCCGCGGCTGATGGAGCGGTGGGTCACCGGCACGCCGGCGTAGGCCGGCGCCGCCACCCCCGCGGTGACCCCCGGCACCACCTCGAAGGGGATGCCCGCCTGCTGGCAGGCCAGCGCCTCCTCGCCCCCCCGCCCGAACACGTAGGGGTCGCCGCCCTTGAGCCGGACGATGCGGCGTGGACCGGCCGGGCGGGTGGCCAGGGAAAGCAGCAGGGCCGTGATCTCGTCCTGGGTAAAGGCGTGGCCCCCTTGGGTCTTGCCCACGTAGTGCTTCTCGGCGGCGGGGCTGTTTTCCACCAGGGCGGGCGGCACCAGGGAGTCGTAGACCAGCGCATCGCAGCGCTCCAGAAGCTGCTGTCCCCGCACGGTGATCAGATCCGGGTCCCCGGGCCCCGCGCCCACCAGATACACCTTGCCCGGCCCGGGCGTCAGGTCGTCTTTTTCCATAGGGGCATCTGTGCCCTCGATTCGCGGAAATGACAAGGCCCCGAGGCCGAGTGGCCGCGGGGAGGGCCGCCGGGGGCTCAGCGCTCGTCGAGCCCGGCCGCGCGGCGCAACAGGGCGCGCGCCTCGGCCAGGGCGCCGGCCTCGGCCTGGAGGCGGGCCTGGGCGGCGCCCAGGGCGGCGCCGAAGGCGCGCTGGCGAGCCGTCGGGTCGTCCGGGTGACGCCGGCGCAGCTCCTGGCGCAGCTCGTCGAGCAGGGAGACGTAGTCGCCGAGGGACGGAGAAAGCTGGGCCTCGAGCTCCCGCGCGAGGGTGGCGGCAAAGCCGGGGGCGGCCCCGGCGGTAGAGACCGCCACCTGCAGCGGTCCGCGCTCGAGCAGGGCCGGCAGGTCGAAGTCACCGCCGATGGCCTGGTCCGCGCAGTTGACCAGCGTGCCCACCGCGCGGGCGGCGGCCACCACCGCGCGATCGGTGTCTGGCTGGCCGGTGGCGGTGAACACGAGCGCCTGGCCCGCCACGTCCCCGGCGCGATACGGCCGCGGGTGCCAGGTGAGCGCGCCCGCGTCGGCCAGGGTGGCCAGCTCGTCGGTGACCACGGGAGCCACCAGCGTCACCCGCGCCCGGGACCGAACCAGGCGCCGCACCTTGCGCGCCGCCACCGGGCCCCCACCCACCACCAACACCGGCTGGTGGGCGAGGATCACGCTGATGAGATAGCGAGGCGGCGTCTGCGGTGGCATTGGCGCGACATTATAGGTCGCCCGGGGGGGCGGGGGCCACCCTTTCCGGTCTCAAGAAAATCGTCTGTTCGGGGGGCAGCGGGGAAAACGTGGCGGGGAGCGAAAGACGCCGCGCCTACTCGAGGGCCTCGAGGGCCAGCTCGGCGATGTCCTTCACGTCGATCTCGCCCTCCTTGTCCATGCCGAGCACCGAGGCCTCGAGCATGATGGTGCAGTAGGGGCAGGTGGTGGCGATGGTCTTGGCTTCGTGGGTTTCGGCGTCGTTGACGCGCAGATCGCCGAATCGCTCCCCGGCAGGGGTCTCCATCCAAACGCGCCCGCCGCCGCCGCCGCAGCAGATGGAGCTTTCGCGGTTGCGGGTGAGCTCCACGATGGTGCTCTTGGGCAGCGCCGCCAGGATCTCGCGCGGATCCTGGTAAATCTGACAGTGGCGCCCCAGGTAACACGGATCGTGGAAGGCGATGGTCCGGTCCATCTCCTTTTCGTACTTCAGCTTCTTCTCACGCAGGAGCTGCGCCAAAAACTCGGTGTAGTGGATCACCTCGAACTCGCCCCCGAGCTCCGGGTACTCGTTTTTGATGGTGTACAGGCAGTGCGGAGACGTGGTGATGATCTTCTTGACGCCCTTTTCCTTCCACAGCGCGATGTTCCGCTCGGCCAGCTCCCCAAACAGATCCTCCTGGCCGATCTTGCGAATGGACTCGCCGCAGCAGCTCTCCTCGTTGCCGATGACCCCCCAGCTCACGCCCGCCTTGTTGAGCACCTGGGCCAGGGCCCGGGCGATGCGGGTGGAACGGGCGTCGTAGCAGGAGGTGCAGCACACCGACAGGAAGTACTCGGTGTCCTCGGTGAAGGTGGGGACCTCCACGTCCTTGAACCAGCCGGTGCGCTCCTCGCGGGCGCCCATCCACGGGTTGCCGTTGTCCGAGAGGCTGCCCACGATGGGCTTGTAGGACGTGGGCACCCCGCCGCCCTCGGCGAGCATGGCCCGCATGGAGCGGATGTTCGTGATGGCGTTCACCTCCCGGGGGCAGCGCTCGACGCACAGGCCGCAGGTGGTGCAGGCGAACAGGTTGTTGTCCGACTCGTAGCCCTCCAGGCCGAGCTGACCCATGTGCTGCAGGCGCCGCGCGTTGAACTCCGAGGAGATCTCCCCGTCCACCAGCCGCCAGGGGCAGCCGGCAGTGCACAGCCCGCACTGCATGCACCAGTAGAGGGTCTCGCCGCCGGTCTCCTTGATGGCTTCGCCCAGATCGGGTTCTGGGATTTGCGCTTCATCCGACATGATAAACCTCGATGCGTTTTTCCTTGGGTACCATCGGGGCCCGGCGGCGGCGCTCGGTGGCCACCGCCGCCGGGACGAACCCTCGTTAATCCTTGAACGGGTTGAAGCCAATCTCCTCGATCTTCTCCATGAAGCCAGAGATGATCCCGGGGATGACATCGTAGTCGTCGATCTCCAGCTCCCGGTACTCCACCCGCTCCGATTCCAGCATCAACCGATCCAGGGTCTCCTGCACCTTGGTGAGGCGGGTCTGGGCGAGCTCGGAGCCCTTGATGAAGTGGCACTGGTAGTCGTCACCGGCCTTGCAACCCAGCAGCAGCACCCCATCGAAGCCCTTGCTCATGGAGTCCGCGATCCACTGCAGGTTCAACCCCCCCATGCAGCGCATGGGGATGAAGTGAACGTAGGGGGACCACTGGTGGCCCTGCAGGGCCGCCATGTCGAGGGCCGGGTAGGCGTCGTTTTCGCACACCAGGCACAGCACGCAGGGCTTCTCCTCCCACTCCTCGGGCACCTGGATCGCCTTGATGGCGGAGTTGATGCTCGAGATTGAGTAGTCGGCAAAGTTCACGATGCGCTCGGGGCAGGCGCCCATGCACACCCCGCAGCGCCGGCAGCGCGTGGGGTTGGGCTTGGGCGTGCCCTTCTCGTCTTCGTCCAGCGCGCCAAAGGGGCACTCCTCGGTGCAGCGCTTGCACTGGGTGCAGCGCTGCAGCGCGAAGTCCGGCCACGACTGGTCGCCCACCCGCGGGTG
>CAYFWA010000333.1:5457-7386 GCA_964346625.1 uncultured Myxococcales bacterium | reverse complement strand
AGCCGGGCGCCTCGGCGCCCTGAACTGGACATCTTATTCGTGAGCGGGGCCTAAAGACGCGACTCCGCCTCCGCACAGTCGAAACAGCCGTGATCAGGCAAAAGGATGGAGGCGATCCGCCACGGGCGCCGCGGCGGCGCCGCGGCGGCGCGGCGGCAGGCGGCCGTAGAGGGTCACCGGCTCGCGCAAGCGCGCGGCCAGCTCGGAGTTGAAGGCCTCGAGGCGCACCCGCCAGGTCCAGTTGCCTTCGCCCTGCCCGGGACGGTTCATCCGGGCCCCGCTGTCGAGCGCGAGCAGATCCTGCATGGGGATCACCGCCGTATCGGCCACCGACGAGAGGCTGAGCCGGATGAGATCCCAGACGACGTCGCTGCCATCGCGAGCCAGGTAGCGCCGGACGTGATCGCGCACCGGCTCGGGCACCGAGCGCCACCACCCCAGGGTGGTGTCGTTGTCGTGGGTGCCGGGATAGACCACGCAGTGGGGATCGTAGTTGTGGGGTAAAAACGGGTGGTCGGCCCGCTGGCCGAAGGCGAACTGGAGCACCTTCATGCCCGGCAGGCCCGCCGCGTCGCGCAGCTCGTGCACCGCCTCGTCGATGTCGCCGAGATCCTCGGCCACCAGGGGCAGCGCTCCCAGGGCCTGGCGCAGCGCGTCGAGCAGGGGTTTTCCCGGTCCGTCCACCCAGCGCCCCTCCCGGGCGTCCTCGGCGTCGCCGGGCACCTCCCAATAGGCGGAAAACCCGCGGAAGTGATCCACGCGTACGAGGTCCACCTGCTCCAAGGCCCGCCCGAGCCGCTGAATCCACCACGAGAAGCCGTCGGCGGCCATCCGGTCCCAGTCGTAGATGGGGTTGCCCCAGAGCTGACCGGTCTCGCTGAAGTAGTCCGGCGGGACCCCCGCCTGCACGGTGGGCCGGCCGTCGGGCTCGAGCTGGAACTGCTCGCGGTGGGCCCACACGTCCGCGCTGTCGCGGTCCACGTAGATGGGAACGTCCCCCAGCAGACGCACGCCGTGGTCGCGGCAGTGCTCGCGCAGGGCGCGCCACTGCCGCTCGAACAAAAACTGCAACGCAATCTCGCGCGCGAGCTCCTGACCCAGCTCCTGCCAGGCGCTGCGCAGCGCCGCGGGGTCCCGATCTCGCAGGGGCGCCGGCCACTGCCACCAGGGCCGCTGCCGCTCCAGGCTGTGGAGCACCGCGAAGCGGGCCGCCTCCACCGCCCACTGCGCCTCCTGTCGGAACCGCTCGAAGGGCTCGCGCAGCGCCGGCGCAGACCCCGAGAGCAGCCGGTCCGCGGCCTTCTCGAGCCGGGGCGTCTTGAAGTCGCACACGGCGAGATAGTCCACGTGATCGAGGTCGAAGCCAGGCGCCGACAGCTCGGCGGGCTCCAGCAGCCCATCGCGGGCCAGGGCCTCGAGATCCAACAGCCAGGGGTTTCCCGCCAGGGCCGCGAAGGTGGAGTAGGGCGAGTTCCCGGCCCCGGGTGGCACCAGGGGCAGCACCTGCCAGAGCCCGACCCCCGCCTCGGACAGCCAATCCACGAAGCGATAGGCCCCCGCGCCCAAATCGCCCATGCCGTAGGGCCCCGGCAAAGACGTGGGATGGAGCAGGATCCCCGCTTTGCGGGGCAGGCGGTTTCTGGGCGAGGCAGGATCGGCGGCGACGTCTGCGGACATGGCTTCACTGGATGCCCCCAGCCGGGGACAGATGCAAGAAATTTCTCCGGCTCCCGCTGCCTGCCCCGCCCCCCGGCCTGTTCCCCCCGGTGGTCGCGCTCCTTGACAACCCGCCCCCGGGGGGCCATGCAGGTCCGAGGAACGACAACCCGGACGATGGCGACGGATCGGGGGCCGCGCACGGTAGCGCGGGTCCTGCGCAGCGGCGCAGTGCGGACGCCCCGTCCCTTCTGCGGACAAGTTCTGCGGACA
>CAYFWA010000333.1:0-5357 GCA_964346625.1 uncultured Myxococcales bacterium | reverse complement strand
TTCTGCGGACAAGTTCTGCGGACAAGTTCTGCGGACAAGCCGGTAGTGGACCGACAGGCGCCTCGCCGGACCTCGCACTTCAAGATAGGCTTCGCACCAAATGTCCCAAAACCACCATCCCCTGCAGACCATCCTGAACCCCCGCTCGGTGGCCATCGCCGGCGCGTCCAACAACCTGATGAAGATGGGCACCTCCCAGGCCCTGTCCCTGCTCAATCAGGGCTACGCCGGCGAGGTGTGCTTCATCCACCCCACCGAGCCGCGGGTGCTGGATCGGCCGACCTACGCCTCGCCGCGGGATCTCCCCGCCCCGGTGGACCTGGCCATTCTCATCGTGCCCACCCGGGTGGTGCCCGCCCTGCTGGACGACTTCGGCCACGCCGGGGTGCGCCACGCGGTGATCGTGTCGGGGGGCTTTCGGGAGATGGGGGACGAAGGGCGCGCCCTGGAGCAGGAGGTCCGGGACGTGGCCGCGCGCCACGGCATCCGGTTCGTGGGACCGAACTGCATCGGCGTCATCAACATGGCGGCGCGGCTCAACTGCACCTACTTCCCCAACCCCTCGGACGCTCCCGGGGTGCTGGGCCTCATCAGCCAGAGCGGCACCTACGTCACCCAGGTCCAGAGCTGGCTCGCGGATCAGCGGGTGGGCATCGCCCAAGCGGTGAGCGTGGGCAACCAGGCCGACCTGGACGCCGTGGACGTGCTGGAGCACTTCGCCACCCAGGACGACGTGCGGGCCGTGGCGCTGTATCTCGAGAGCCTGCCGCGGGGCGAGCGCTTCGTGGAGGTGGCGCGCCGCGTGCGGGCCGAGGCCGGCAAGCCGCTGGTGGCCCTGTACGTAGGCGGCAGCGGCGCCGGGGCCCGGGCCGGGGCGAGCCACACCGGCGCCCTGGCCGCCCCCGACGACATCATGGAGGGGCTGCTGCGCCAGGCCGGCGTGGTGCGGGTCCACTCGGTGGCGGACCTGTATCACCAGAGCTGGATGCTCGCCACCCAGCCCCCCATGCGAGGCCCGCGGGTGGGGGTGGTCACCCACTCCGGCGGGCCGGCGGCCACCATCGCCGACGCCGCCGAGCGCCACGGGCTGGAGCTGCCGACCTTCTCCGAGGCCCTGCAGGCGCGGCTGCGGGAGCACCTGCCCGCCACCGGCCAGACGGCCAACCCGGTGGACATGACCTACCTGCTGGAGCTCAGCCTGCTCACCGGCGCCCTGCCCCGTACGGTGCTCGAGTCCGGTGAGGTGGACGGGCTGGTCATCCACGGCATCGCCGGGGCCCAGATGGGCCGGCTGATGTTCGAAAACGTCCGGCCGCTTCTGCCCGAGGGCACCTCCTACGAGGTCTTCAAGGGATTTCTCGCCTCGGGCGATCCCCTGGCTCCGCTGCTGGAGATGCCTCGCGCGCACGGCCTGCCCATCGTTCACTCGGCCTTTCACGACCGCCACGACGAGATCATGGGGCGGGTGCTCGACGCCGGCATCCCCACGGTGGAGTCGCCAGAGCAGACCGCGGTGCTGCTGGCCCGCAGCCTGCAGAGCCACCGCCTGGCCGAGCGGATCCGCGCCTCGCGGTCCCGGGACGCCGAGCGGAGACCGGCGGCGGCGCCCGCGGTCCCCGCCGAGGCCGCCGCTCTGCTCGCGGCCGCCCGGGAGGCGCGACGGCCGCTGGCCGAGCACGAGGCCAAGGCCCTGCTGCGCGCCTGGGAGCTGCCCGTAGTGCCCGAGCGCGAGGCCCGCACCGCGGACGACGCCGCGGCGGCGGCCGCCGCGCTCGGCTTCCCGGTAGCCCTCAAGCTCAGCGCCGCCGGCCTGGCCCACAAGACCGAGCTGGGCGCGGTGCGCCTCGGCCTGGGCGACGAGGACGCGGTGCGCCGCGCCGCCGCCGAGCTGCTGCAGCTCGGCGAGAGGCTGCCAGCCGCCGAGCGCACCCCCGAGGCCGCGGCTGGGGAGGGGCTCGCGCCGCGCTCCGCGACGGCCCCGCGGCTGCTCGTCGCCCCCATGCTCGCCGACCCCCGAGAGCTGGTGGCGGGGCTGGCCCGCCGCCCGGAGCTACCCAGTTGCGTGATGTTCGGCTGGGGGGGAATCTTCACCGAGACCCTGGCCGACACCGCCTGGCGCCTGGCACCCTTTGACGAGCGCGAGGCCGAGGCGATGATCGACGAGACCCGGGCCGCCCGGCTGCTCGAGGGCGTGCGCGGCTACCCGCCCGTGCATCGCGACGAGCTGGCCCGGCTGCTGGTGCGCCTGGGCCAGCTCGGCCGGGCCCACCCCGAGATCCGCAGCGTGGACGCCAACCCCATCCTCGTCGACCCCGACGGCCACCCCGTTGTCGCCGACGCCCTCATCGAGCTCGCCTGATCCGTCCATGCGCGCTCCTCCGCCTCGCGGACCATGACTTTCGTAATCGAGCGTCTTGCCGTTTCGAAGAAGCCGCAGCCGCAGGCTGTGCTACCGGGTCAGGCGGATTTACGGCGGGCCAGGTCGACCAGTAGCCGCAACGCCTCGAGAACCCGCTCCTCGCTCCCGAAGTGCTCCCAGAGCTCTCGGTCCAGGAACACGGCCTGTTGAAACTCGCCGCGCAGATTCGCGTAGCGGTTCGGGCGAATCGCGCCGGAGAAGTCCTGCTCGGGCAGCTCCTCGAGCGATTCGGCCGTCGGCTCAATCCCCTTGGGTTCGTCGCTCATAGGTCTCACGTTCCCTGCGCGTTGCTGGACGCGGGCTGATGATCCTCATCCGCTCCCATCGCTCGCCGTGAACCACGAACAGCATCCGCGCGAGCCTGGAGTAACCGAGTGCCACGAAACGCTCGGCTTGCACGGGATCAGCGAGCAAGAGATAGTCGAGATCGAGAAACACGGTGGCCGCTTCCTCGAACGTGACTCCGTGCTTCTCCTCGTTTCGCCGCGCCTTCGCTTCATCCCATTCGAAATTCGAAATCACCAAACACCACCGTGCCCATGAAAAAAGTCTAGCACCGACCGTGATCCCGGGAAAGCGACCGCACACGATGGCAAGGGCTCCGCCCCAGGGGGGCCGGCCGGTAGCGCCACGGCGCCGGCCGAAGCGCAAATGGCTGCCATCCCCCGATCGTCAGCGCTGATCTTCAGATTCCTCCATCTCGACAGTGATTGACTGGTTGGAACACCGAAATCGGACATGTCCGTAGAATCACCCAGTGGGTGAATATACAGACAAAGGAGACGCGGCGTCAGGGGCATAGGCGCCAGACGCCCGGCACCCGGCGCCCGGGCTGCGGTGACCCGCGGCAGGCGAGACGCAGACAAGCCCCCGGGCTGGGCGCGCGGCGCGAGCGCCGGGCCGTCTGTCGATTATGGCGCACAAGCCGCGCCAGGCCGGCGCGCTAATCAGCGATTGCGCCTGCTGCAAACGCTACGCGGGTGCCTCCGCCTCGCGGACCGTGGCCAAGGCCTCCACCAGGGGATCGTAGAGCTCGAAGCCGCCGTAGACGAGCTGCTCGGCGCCGAGGACGGCCTGCAGCGTGGCGCGACCTTCCGGAGTGTGGTGCAGCGCCGTCAAGATGGCGATGAGCTCCTCCACCACGGAGCGCGGGAGCTGGGGCGCGTGGGAGAGGTTGTCCCCGGGGATGGGACCCACGAACTCCACCGCCCGCAGGGGAGGCTCGCCGTCGGGGCGCAGGTCGTCCCAGCCGCTGGCGGTGAGCTGACCGTCGTCGTCGCGGATGGCGTAGCTCGCGCCGAAGTCGGCCCAGCCGTTGATCACCGCCTGCACGGCGGCGCGGTGGGAGCCGTGGAAGTGCTGGCGGCCCAGGGGGGGCGGCTGCGCGCCGAGCTGGCGCAGCAGCGCGGCGTAGGGCACCAGATAGCCGGAGGCCGAGTGCCGGTCCACCCAGGCCACCGAGCCGCCCCGCAGATCGGGGAGGGCCCGGGCCTCGGAGTCGGGGTGCACGAACACGCCCGCGTCGAAGGTGAGCTTGCCCGCCCGCTGCATGATGGCGAGCATGCCGCCGCCCTGCTCGAAGACGTCCACGAAGATCTGGGGGGGCGTCCAGGCGAAGTCCACGTCGCCGCGCACCAGGTTGTCGGCCAGGGTCTGGTAGTCGCCGAACACGGTGGGGCGGATCTCGCGGCCCAACGGCTCGGCCACGGCCACGGCCAGCCGCTCGCCGGCCTTGCGCGCCAGATCGCTGGACAGCGACGGGCTCATGCCGAAGCGCAGCGGGCGCAGGTTGCGGGGGGCCACGTCCACCGTGGCGTCGGTCTGGTCGGCGGCCGGGGTGGTGATGTGGGGGGCGAGGTCATAGGTTCGGCCAAGGCTCCCGGTGGACGGTAGCAGGCCGAAGTGGTTCACGAAGTCGCGATCCGAGTACAGGTCCTCGATGAACTCGCGGTGGGCCTCGACGTCGTCCACCTGCCGCGGCCAGGCCTCGTCGAGGGCGTCGCGCAGCGCCGCCGCGCTGGCGTAGCGCTGCGCGGGGTGACCCGCGCAAGCGCGCAGGGCCACGTCCTGCAGCGCCGCCGGGCACTGCGGGTTGGAGTCGCGCACCAGCAAGGGGCCCCGCTGCGCGGCCTGGCGCCGATCCACGGCCGACGCCGCCTCGGGGAACTGCCGGTTCGCCAGGCACTCCCAGAGGCACACCCCCAACGCGTAGACGTCCGAGCCCTGTTCGTGCGCCCCCCCGAGCAGCACCTCCGGGGGCAGGTAGCGCGGCTTGCCCGCCACCGCACCGCGCCCCTCCAGCTCCCGCGTCAGGGCCGCCACGCCGAAGTCGGTGAGCTTGATCCGCCCATCGTGCGACAGCATGACGTTGGCCGGGGACACGTCCCCGTGAATCAGCCCCAGGAGCTGGCCGTGGGGTCCCCGCTGACGGTGGACGTAGCGCAGAGCACCGGCCACCGTGCGCACCACGTGGGCGACGACGCGCGGCGGCAGGGGGCCGCCCCGATCCCGGGCGTGCCGCAGCACGTGGGCCAGGGAAAACCCCCGGATGAACTCCATGGCGATGAAGTGCCGGCCATCTTCCTCGCCGTAGTCCAGGATCTGCACCACGTTGTCGTGATCGAGCTGGACGCCGATCATGGCCTCGCGCTGCAGGCTGTCCTGCTGCCGGGGGGAGGCCTCGCCCTCGGTGGTGAGCACCTTGAGGGCCACGAGCTTCTCGAAGCTCCCGGCGCCGGCCGCCTTGGCCAGGTACACCTCCCCCATTCCGCCCACGCCGAGCTGGCGCACGAGCCGATAGCGGCCGAGGTGGGTTCCTTCCGACAGGCGAGACATCGAATACAGAATAGCCCACCTCGGCCGGGGGGAACAAATCAGAAACATATGAGATTCACAGCGCTGCGCGGGCAGCGGGGGCGGGGGGGGGCAGTGGGCAGTG
>CAYFWA010000332.1:5847-7412 GCA_964346625.1 uncultured Myxococcales bacterium | reverse complement strand
GGGATGGATCGGCGGCCTGAACGATCAGATAATTCGTGATCGGGGCCTTAGTTTGCCAAGTTGGCGCGCGAGGCGCGCGGCTGGCGCGGAGCGAGAAGGGAGCGTACCGGGTTGTACGTAACCGCCGAGCGACAACGCCAGGCGGGATGGATCGGCGTCCCCAATGGGCAGATCATTCTGTGACGAGCCCTTACATGACCACGCTGCCGTCCCCCTCGGAGGACGCCCGCCCCGACAGGATCTGGAGGTTGGCCAGCTCCCGACGCTTGGCCTCCTGGTTCACCTCCTCCCAGATCTGTGGGTAGTTGCTCAGCACCCGATAAAACTCGGCGGCGGCTAGCTGAACGATCTCCACCGGCGTCACGGTGGACACCGAGGCCACCGCGTTCCCCCCCCTGAGCAGGGACATCTCTCCGAAGTAGGTTCCATCCCCTAGCTCCGCCAGCACCCGCTCCTTGCCGTCTTCTCCGCGCTGGGTGACGCGGACCGTGCCGATCAGGATCAGGAAGAAACCGCCGCCTGGCTCTCCCTGACTGATGATCCGGGTCTTTTCCGGGATGCGACGGAACCGCAGCCGCCCCATGAGCGACTCGCGCTCCTGGGCCGTGAGCGAGTGGAAAAAGGGCGCCGAGTGGATCAGGGTATTGAGCAACCGTCGTCGATAGAAAGCGCGCAGGGTGTTGCCGAAGGATGGCTCGTTCTTCGTGAGGTCGGCGATGACCTTGCGGGAAATCTCGAAAAAGACCCCGTCTCGTGCCACGGTCACCGTGGCGTGCCGCCGTCGATCCGAAAGGAGCGCGAACTCTCCGAAGAAAGCGCCCGGTCCCAGGGTCGCCAGGTGCACGGGGCCGCTCTTGCCCTGCTTGGTGACCTCCACCTGCCCCGAGCTCACGACGAACAAGGCGTTGCCCGGGTCCCCTTCTTTGACCACCACCGTCCCTGCCTTTTCCTCGCGGGTGACCATACGCGACTGCAACAGGCTCCGAGAGCTCTCGCTCAAGTCGCGAAAGAGCTGGATGTCCTCCAGTCTGACCTCGGGAGCGCCTTGTTTGCTCCCGGCGGAAACGGTCCCGCGCTCTTGGGGCGGCGCGGTCGCACTTTCGGAGACTCCTTTCCCAGAAGGGCCGGTGAGCTCCGCTGACGAGCCCGCAGCCGGCTTCGCCAGGCCCGGGGGTGGGGCGGCCGCAGGGAGGGGCATGGTGACCCGGGGCGAGCGTGTCGAGGCCGGTGATTTCCCCGATTTGGGATCGGATGGGCCTGGCGCTGGGGCGGGTTGCTCGTCTGCCGCCAGGGATGCCGGTGCGCTTGGGGCGCTTGCGGGTGAAGGCTGCGGCGCTTCGCCTTCCTTGGCAGAGGCGCTCCCTTCGAGCTCGGCCCAGAGGGCATCCTCGTCGTCGTCGAATACGCTCTCGAGGGTTTCGTCCAGCGTCTCCACCGAGGGGGTCTGGGGAGATGGTGATGCGCCCTCCGAGGAGATCGTGGACGGTCTGGAGAAGGGCCCCCGGGGGACCGACGCAGGCTTGGGTGCCGGCGTGGCCTCCTTGGTTGCCGACGTGGCCTCCTTG
>CAYFWA010000332.1:0-5747 GCA_964346625.1 uncultured Myxococcales bacterium | reverse complement strand
GGTACCGGCGTGGCCTCCTTGGGTACCGGCGTGGCCTCCTTGGGTACCGGCGTGGCCTCCTTGGGTACCGGCGTGGTCGTCGGAGCAGGTTTCCCGTGTGGCGATGGGGGAAGCCCCGAACCCTTTTGTGCCGTCTCGCTCGGCCCGGGATGAGCGGTCTCCGGTTTCTCCGGAAACGGCACCCCCATCAGGGTCCGACGCGGCAGGGCCTCCGCCTGGCCGGTATTTACCGCCTGGATGCTGGATACGTCCAACCGCGGCATGGATTTGCGGATGTGCTCATCGTACCCCGAAGGTCCCGGCGAGGTCGGCTCATCGATGTCCTCTTCCCCCCCCTCGTCCACGGGGACGTCGACCGTGAGCACCACCTCGGAATGCGCCTCGGTGTCCGGGGGAGGCGGGGGAGGCGCGGGTTGCGCTTTCTCGGGCGGCGGAAGGGAAGCCCCTTCCGGGCCGCCGCCCGAAGCCCCGGGCGCGCGCTCGGCGACGGGCTCCGGCGCCGGCGCGGGGGGAGGCACGGGTTGCGTCTCCTCGGGCGACGAGTCGGGCTCGGACATGGGCGCAGGAGGCGCGGCCGGGTCCAGGGGCGAAGGGATCGGCGCCTTTTCGCCCCCCTCGAACAGGCTGGGGAGCGAGGACTGGGGCGACATCGCCTGCCCCGGCGCCCCCTCCCTCACGGGCGGCAGATCCTGGGGAGCCTCCAGCGGGATGTCGGCAGTCTCCGAAGACTCCGGGGGGGGGGTGAGGCGCGGCCGACTGCGTCGGATTCGACGCCCCCCAGCCACCTCCGGCGGTGGGGCCGGCAACCGGAGCTTGGAGGGCGACTGAGACGGCGTGCTGGGGGCCTTCCCCGGATCCGTACCCTCCTCTTCCGAGACCTCCTCCTCGGCGGGCATCACCCAGCGCCCATCCACCTGCTGGAGCCGGGGCATGCTCTTCGCTTTGATCTCTTCGGCGTGTCGCGTGGAGAGCTCGGAAAGCGCGGTCTCGACCGCTACATCGCCAGGGGTGATTTCGAGGATCCCCTTGTAGACCGAAATCGCCTGGACGAGCTTTCCGCCTTCGTCGTAGGCCTTGGCGACTGCCTGATAGTGCTCCACCGCCTCTTTGCTCTTGCCCAAGTCCTTGAGAGCGCCGGCGAGCTTCAGACGCGCCACCAGATTGTTGCGGTCCTTCTTGACGATGGCGCTTTGCTCTTTGACGAGCTTTTTGAGCTGGCGCTTGGTGAGGCGAGTCTCGTCAGGCATTACGAGCTACGGCCCTACTGAGGACGAAGTGTCATGGGAAGCCGAAAGCGTTGCGCGGGGCCCTTGAACTTGGAAAAATGCCAGCTTCGCAGCAGGCCCCGGACGCAGGTCTCAAAGCCGGAGCCGATGGGTGGGATCACCATGATACTGGACATCTTCCCGTCGGGACGCACGGTGAACTTCAGGGTCACCCGGCGCTTCCCCATCTGCAGGGAGGCGTTTTTCTTGAGGGCTTGCTGGTAACACTGCTTGATGCCACGCCGAGCCGCGCGAGCCTTGGTGCGCACATCCTTGAGCTCGGCCGGAGGCCCCTTGGGTCTCGCGGCGCGACGAGGGCTCGCCCGGTTGGCGTGTCGGACGCCGCGAGGTCGGGTGGCCACGCGGGCCCCGTCCTTTTTCTCGATGGAGTACTCGATGGGATCGAGCTCGTAGTCGCAAGGCTTCTGGCTGTAGATCTTGAAGTCGTTCTGAAGCCGGGTCACGCGTTCGGTGAGCTGTTTGAGCTCCTTCTGCACGGTGGCCTCGCGTTCCTTGGCCTGCTCGAGCTTGACCTTGAGCTCGGCGATGGTTTTGTCTTTGCGACCATCGTCCTTTTTGCCGCATGCCCCTCCCAAGAGCACGACCCCGAGAGCCGTTGCGGCCGCAATGATTCGATTCACTGTCCCCTCCTTGACGGCTGGCTCGCGAAAAGACCTCGGTACGGTTCGGCCACCGCTGCGCTCCCGATGCTTGCGGTGCTTGGCGGCTGAAACCTTGCGGATATCGAGCCATCTTGCTCCTTGAAACTGTTTTGATTCAGCAGCCGCGGCTCTTCGAGGTGGTACATTCGCGAATCCTGAGCGCCGGAATTCTCCGGCAATACGAGAGCGCCACCTGGCGCTCAGTTTAACCTGGAATTACGAAGATATCATAAAACAGCTTTGTGCACAGCCGTTGCCTGCGTTACGAGAACTGTCAGTCTTGATTCGGGCGATTGGCCTCAGTGCAGCGCGCAGGCCCTCCGTCTGATGGGGTCGCCGGACATCGAGGCTTGCCGGCGCTCGCCGACACCGTCTATTTCAATTTCAGCGCCTTTCCGAGCTCCCGTTTGAGGAACTGTCGGAGCTGAGGCAAGGTGTGGTGATCTTCCGCCACGAACGTGAGCATCTGGCGCTCGCTGCGTCCCCCCATCTTGAGCAGAGCTTTGGCTATGGTCGTGAGGATGTTGATTCTGGGCTTGAACGCGGGCTCTGCGCGATAGGTCAGCAAGAACTGGTTGAAGGGCCATACGATTCGCTTGTCGCCAATCTCGATCAGGGCACGCACGATCTCTTCGAGCGCCGAGTAGGGGGTCATGGGCGCGCGCAGATGCGCGAGCAGGGCCGGCACCGCCTTGGGAGACCCGACCCGGGCCAACGCTCTCGCCACGATGCCTACGCCCTTGGGCGCCTTCCCCTCGAGGAAGTCGTAGCGGGCCTCGAGCGCATCGAGGAAGATGCCCAGCGAGGCTTTGTTCGCGCGCTTGACGAGCACCCGCCCTGCGACCCGCCGCACCGCGGTGGGGGTCGCCTTGTCGTTGACGATGCGCAACAGGATCTTGGAGATCTCGGCACCCTTCACCTTCACGAGTTGGGTGACGGCGAAGACCTTGGCGTCCTGGAACTGTCGATCGGGCTCATCGATGATCTTCTTGAGGATGGTGAGCAGCGGGGGGTTCTTTTCGCGCTTTCGTCGCGGTGGTGAAAAACCGTTTGCATCGAAGGTGGCGCCATGGGTCCGGATGCCCGTCTCCAGGTCCCAGATCCGATCCCCGGTGTCCGCGTCCAGCATGACCAGGTGGCCCTCGCGCGAGATGTACAGGATCCCCTCGCCGGTGTGCGTCGAGCTGATGACCTGTGTGGCCGGGTGCATGTAGGCCCACTTCAGCACGCCCTCCGAGGCGTTGAAACCGAAGAAGTAGCGGTAATACTGCATTACCGCCATCCCCTCGGAGAAGCGCTTGGCGTCGGAGGCGAAGCGCCAATGCAGCCGGTTGCGGTCGATGGCCGTGTAGGACACCATGCTGGGCTTGTAGGCGTCCCACCAGTACCGCGCATTGACCGAACGCTGGCGTTTGAGGGGGATGCTGACGAAGTCCACTTGCTTTTTGCGGCCCGAGACCAGCGCCCGGGAAAACCGGATGGTGCCTACGCGATCGTTGCCGAAGATCAAGCCTTCGGGGGTGTCGCGTACGAAATTGATCAAGATGGGAGAAAGGCGGGTGCCCCCCCCCTTGTCCATGACCTTGTGTTTCACCTTTACGCGGGCCCTCTCGTTGCCCGTCTTGCCATCGAGCACGGACAGGTATTGAAACCGGTAGGGGACGAACACCATGCCGTTGCGGGCCGCAGGGGCGCCCAGGGGCCCGTTGGCGCGCTTGCGCCACTGAACCTTGCCAGTGGCGCCGTCCACCTTCACGATGTCGGCGAAGCGGGCGTACATCCGTCCACCCGTCATGGTGGTCGCCACGTAGTAGAGGTCATCCCCGTCGGCGGCGAGACCATAGAACTCGGTGGAGTTGCCGTACTTGAAGGTGTACTGCCAGGCGATCTCCCCCGTACGCAGATGCCGCGCCATCAGGATGGTGCTCCCCTTGCGGTGGAACAGGTAGTTCTTACCCACCACGATCTTGGAGCTCGTGTCTTTGATGTTCTTGCGCCACAGCACGTCGTGGGTCTCGAGGTCGAGGGCGACGATGCCCCGAGGGCGGGTGGCCACGATGAAGGCCATGGGCTTGCCCAGGGCGTTTTTGATCCGCGGTGAGCCGGCCGCGAGGCGCTTCGTCACCCTCCCGATGGCGCCAGAATTGTTGGTGGGAAAGCTCATCTGGAAGGGTTTTTTCGGACACCCGGCCGTGGTGGCCAGCGCGCCGATCAGGAGCGTGCCCAGGAGATATCGCGTCACGCGCATGTTCATCTCATCTCTCCATGAAATCGTTGGCCATGGCCACCGACTTGAGACCGGGTCGCGGGGGGTTGGCCGCGTAGTTCGCCAGGGCCTCGGTGGCGTGCTGCCCCTCGAGCACCGCCAGGGCCCGCACGATCCACTGCCGGATGGGATCCGGACCGAAGTCCCTGCGGACCAACAGCGAACGGTAGATCTTCGCGATGGTCCGCTCCGGGAGCTTCTTCAGGTGGACGGCGAGGTGCCGCGCAGTGGTGTAGCCTCCGATGGCGGCGAGGCCGATGGCCGGCGCCGCGGTGTCCCCCCGATCCAGCAGCGTGATGAGCATCCGCTCGAGCTTCTGCTGCCTCGGTAGGGGGAGGCCCTTCTTCGTGCGCTGGGCGATGATCCACGCTCCCGCCATGCGCACCTGGACGTCGCGATCCGCGAGGGCTAGTTCCACAGCGTCCACGATGGTGGCCGCCAGCTTCTGCCCCGGCAGCAGGCCCAGGGCGCGCAGGCTGTGCGCGCGGACCTTGGCGTTCCGATGCCGGGCGTAAATCTGAAGCAGCTTCACCGAATCTGGATCGCGGTGCCGCCCGATGGCGTCGATGAGCGCCACCGCGAGGTTGGGCGTGCACTGCCCCCGCGCCTTACAGTACTCGGTGGGGACCCCGAGCTTCAGCGTCTCCAGGAGCAGGTCGAGCGCCTTGTCCTGTCGCATCTTCCCCAGACGTTTGGCCGCCTTTACCGCGGCCTCGAGGTCCTTGCCCCACAGCGCTTGACGCTCGCGCGTCAGGGATCGGCCGTGGGCCGTGGCGCCGTTGGTAGCCACGAGGAGCGCCAAGCTCAGCGAAAAAAGACCGCTTTTCATGTGATTGCCTCCGGGCCAAGCCTTACTGTAAATCGCGGGTGAAGTCAAGGGGTTCAGCCTCGGTAAAGCCCATGATCCCGGATGTAGTCACGGACCTCCCCCGGGAGCTGGGCCGAGACGCCCTCCCCGACGCGCAGCGCATCTCGGATCCGGGTGGAGGAGATCGTCGGCAGCGCATAGCCGAAGCCCGGCTCCCCTTCACCGCGCGGCACCACGAACAGCGTGACGATCTCCATGAGCCGATCCCAGCCGTACCAGCGGTGGGCCTCGTCGAGGATGTCCGAGCCCACCACCAGGCTGAAGCGGTGGTGGGGATATCGCTGCCGCAGATGCTCCACGGTGACCAGGGTTCTGCTCTTACCGCCGAGCTCGCGCTCCACGTCCAGGACATGCACCCGGGAGCCGAAGGGGCGCGCCATGATCCGACACATGGCCAAGCGATGCTCGAACCCTGCCAGTTGCTTGTCGAAGGCGTGCTCGAAGCTGGGGATCGCCCAGACCTCTTCCATCCGTCCCACTCCGAGGGCGAGCAGGCACACCATCTGATGCGCAACGTGCGGCGGGTTGAACGACCCGCCGTACAAACCAACGAAAGGAGCATCGGGGGCACCAGCCATGGAAGCCACCATAGCGCAAACTCCAAGGGATGCGGAAGCAGGGCTCGGGTGCACTCAGGCCCCGATCACGAATTATCTGATCGTTCAGGCCGCCGATCCATCCCGGCT
>CAYFWA010000331.1:0-7413 GCA_964346625.1 uncultured Myxococcales bacterium | reverse complement strand
CTCCCACCCCATCCGCCCCAAACGGGCCACCCAAGTCTCGTCTGCAATCGGCACCTGGTTGCCCCACCCGCCTTATCCCTGGCGCACACGCCCCTCATCCGCTAGAACATCCTGACACCGAGAGCACCCGAGGAAAGGAAAGGGAAGGCCATGAGCAGTGGACCAAAGCGCCCGCCCGAAACGACGTCGACCGACGAAACCACCCCGCCGCGCTCCGATGAGCCGGAGCTGGCTCCCGGGGTGCGCTTCACCCTGAGCCGCCGCGGCTTTCTACAGGCCAGCGGCGCCACCGCGGGGGCAGGGGCCCTGGCCTCCTGCCGGCCGGAGCGCGATCCCCAGCGCCCCCGTCCGCGGGCGGTGGATCAGGAGCTCACGGATCCGCCCGTGGGCCCCGACGGCGTCACCATCGAGCTGCACGTCAACGGCAAGCGCCGGCGGCTGGCGGTGCGCACGGACACCACGCTGGCCGACGCGCTGCGCGAGCGGCTGGGACTCACCGGCCTGAAGGTGGGCTGCAACCGCGGGGCCTGCGGCTCGTGCACGGTGCTGCTCGACGGCGTGGCGGTCAACAGCTGCCTGATGCTCGCCGTGGACGCGCACGGGCGGCGGGTGCAGACCATCGAGGGGCTCTCGCGGGGCAAGCGGCTGCACCCGCTGCAGGAGGCCTTCGTGGAAAAGGACGCCCTGCAGTGCGGTTACTGTACGTCTGGCATGATCATGGCCAGCAAGGCGCTGCTCGACGACAAGGGGCAGCCCACCCGGGAGGAGATCCAAGAGGGGCTGTCGGGCAACCTGTGTCGCTGTGGCTGCTACCCGAACATCGTGGAGGCCGTGGAGACCGTGGCGTCCGGCAAGACCCGGGATCGGGGAGGTGAGAGCTGATGGCACGCAACGCACGCAATGCAGGCAAGGGACGCAAGGAGCGCATTGCGCTGGGGCTCCCCGGAAACCGCAAGCGGGTCAAGATCACCCTGCCCAAGGGCGTGCCCGTGCCCTGGGGGCCCAAGAGCCGGCTGCGTGTGGTGGGCAAGCCCGTGGCGCGGGTGGACGGGGAGGCCAAGGTCACCGGGCAGGCGCGCTACACCACGGACCGGCAGCCCCGGGGGATGCTATACGCTCGGGTGCTGCGCTCGCCTCACCCGTCGGCCACGGTGGCGCGGCTGGACACCAGCCCCGCCGAGCGGTTGCCCGGCGTGAAGGCGGTGGTGACCCTGGACGTGAAGGAGGTCCGCTACCCGGGCCAGGCGGTGGCGGCGGTGGCGGCAACCTCGCCCGAGGTGGCCGAGGAGGCGCTGCGCCGCATCCAGGTGAAGTGGAGCCCCCGGGCCTTCGTGGCCACCCTGGAGGAGGCCCGCAAGCCCGACGCGCCGCCGGTGTATCCCCCTGGCAAGAAAAAGGGCCTGCGGGGCAACGTGCGCCAGGCCCAGCAAAAGAAGAAAGGGGACGTGATCCGCGCTCTGCGACGGGCCAGCGTCCAGGCCAAGGGCCGTTTTCGCACGGCGGTGCAGACCCATAGCTGCCTGGAGCCCCACGGGGCGCTGGCCCTTTGGAAGGGGGATACGCTGCACATGTGGACCTCGACCCAGGGGACCTTCGCCATCCGGGACGAGCTGGCCAAGGAGTTTGGCCTCGCCAAGGACAAAGTCCGGGTTCACTGCGAGTTCATGGGTGGCGGGTTCGGTAGCAAGCTCTGGGGGGGGGACTGGACCCTGCTGGCGGCGCGGCTGGCCAAGGAGGCGGGCGCGCCGGTGAGGCTGATCCTGGATCGTGCCGAGGAGCACCAGGTGACGGGCAACCGGCCCGACAGCCTCATGGAGGTCACCGGCGCCCTGGCGTCCGACGGCACCCTCACCGCCCTGCGACACCGGAGCTGGGGCACCGCCGGGGTGGGGGACGGCGCGGCCACCAGCCGGCCCGCCACTCGGATCTATCGCTGTCCCAACCTGGAGGCGGTGGATCACGAGGTCTACACCAACCATGGCGCCGGGCGCCCCTTCCGGGCGCCGGGGCACCCCCAGGGGTGTTTCTCGCTGGAGCAGGTGGTGGACATGCTCGCCGAGGCGGCGGGGCTGGACCCGGTGGATCTGCGCCTCAAGAACGATCCCCACCCGGTGCGGCGGGCCGAGATCGAGCGGGGGGCCGAGCTGTTCCAGTGGCGCAAGCGGCGAGGCAAGCCCGGCAGCGATCCGGGACCCGTGAAGCGGGGCCTCGGCATGGCCAGCGGCCTGTGGTACAGCACCGGTCGCCCCCCCGCCAGCGCGCGGGTGGAGATCGACACCCAGGGCCGCGTCTCGCTGTACTGCGGGGGACAGGATCTCGGCACCGGCACCCGCACCATCCTCGCGCAGGTGGTGGCCGAGGAGCTCGGCCTGAAGACCGCCGAGATCCGCACGCACATCGGTGACACGAAGTGGCCCTACGCCCCCTCGTCGGGGGGCAGCAAGACCGCTCCATCCCTCACGCCGGTGTTTCGCACCGCGGCCTACCAGCTCAAGCAGCGGCTGTTCAAGGAGGCCCGTGGGCAGCGCCAGTTTTCCACCCCCGCCCCCATGGTCGCCCTCGGCGGTCAGGTCTATCCCCAAGGAAAGCCCGACCAGGGGATCCCCTTCGCCGTGCTGGCCAAGGCGCTCGAGGCCAGGGACCGCAGCGTCACGGCGGATCGCGCCAAGAACTGGGCCGAGCTGTCCCGCATCGTGGGCGGCGTGCAGTTCGCCGAGGTCACGGTGGACGTGGAGACCGGCATCGTGCAGGTAAAGCGCGTGCTCGCCTTGCAGGACGCCGGCCGGATCGTGAACCGGGACACGGCCATGAGCCAGCTCTACGGCGGGGTCATCCAGGGGGTGAGCTACGCGCTGTTCGAGGAGCGGGTGGTGGATTCCCAGACGGGCAAGATGATCAACGCGAACCTGGAGCAGTACAAGATCGCCGGCGCGCGGGACGTGCCCCGCATCGACGGCGTGTTCATGGACGTGGAGAGCGGCCAGAACACCACCGGCGTGGTGGGCATCGGCGAGCCGGTGACCGTGCCCACCGCGGCGGCCATCGCCAACGCGGTGTACAACGCCACCGGTAAGCGCATGTTCGAGATTCCCCTCACCCCCACCCGGGTGCTGGAGGCGCTGCAGAGAGGTGCGTCATGAGAGGCTACGAGTACGTCAACGCCACCAGCGTGAAGAGCGCCCTCGAGCACCTGCAGCCGCCGGACCAGCTCCCCGAGGCGCGGCGGGCCGACGACTGGCCGGTGCGCGTGAAGTCGGCGGGCCTGGATCTGCTGGACGAGTGGAAGGAGGGCCTCATCGCGCCCGACCGCGTGGTGAGCCTGGCCGCGACGCCGAAGCTGGACGCGGTGCGCGCGGGCGCCGAGGGTATCTCGGTGGGGCCCCTGTGCACCCTGTCGCAGCTCGCGGGCGCCAACGCCCTGCGGGGGCCCTACGCGGCCATCGCCCAGGCCGCGGGCGCTGCCGCCACCCCCGCCATCCGGCGGCGGGCCACCGCTGGCGGGAACCTCTGCCAGCGGCCGCGCTGCTGGTACTACCGGCGCGCCGACTTCCCGTGTCTGCGCAAGGGGGGGCAGACCTGCTACGCCCAGAGCGGGGACAGCCGCTTTCACGCCATCTTCGACACCGGGAGCTGCGTCATCG
The DNA here is from genome assembly GCA_964346625.1 of uncultured Myxococcales bacterium. Classification (GTDB taxonomy): domain Bacteria; phylum Myxococcota_A; class Polyangia; order HGW-17; family JAJRWW01; genus CAYFWA01. Next base: position 3,772 of record CAYFWA010000331.1, on the reverse strand, counting down.
TCCACCCGTCTTCGTTGGCGGTGGCGCTGCAGGCCCTGGACGCCGAGGTGACCCTGAGCTCTCGTACGGGCACCCGCACCTTGTCGCTGGACAAGTTCTTCGTGACGCCGGGGACGGACCTGCGGCGGGAGAACGTGCTGCGCTCCGACGAGGTTCTGTCAGCGATCCGAGTCCCCCCGGCCGCGGCCGGGACGCGCTCGGCCTACGCCAAGATCCGCCACAAGCAGAGCTTCGACTGGGCCCTGGTGGAGCTGGCCGTGGCGCTGCGGATCGCGGGGGGCACCGTCCGCGACGCCCGCGTGGTGCTCGGCGCCGTGGCGCCGGTGCCCTGGCGGGCCCGCGCCGCCGAGCAGGCGCTGCAGGGACAGCCGGCCTCCGCGGCCACCTTCGCCAAGGCGGCCAAGCTCGCGGTGAAGGTCGCCAAGCCCCTGGATCACAACCACTACAAGGTGACCCAGGCCGAGGTCCTGCTGCGGCGGACCCTGGAGCAGGTGGCGAAGGAGGGAGGCGCAGCGTAGTTTTTGGGCTCGCAGGGGGATCCTGGCACGGACAACCGAGCGCTTTGGGCTGGTTCAGTTGTTGGGCTGGTTCAGTTGCCGGTTGGATTGGGAGGCGAGGCGTAGCTTTTGGGCTCGCAGGGGGAAAGGGGGGCGCCCGGGGCGGGTGGCTGGGGGGCCCCGGCCGGTCGGTTTGGTCGGTTTGGTCAGTTTGGCGGGTCGGCGGTGCGCCGGCGCCGGGTTCGGGGGCCCGAACCGCGGCGGATGACCACCTCGCCTTCGGCGTCGAGCGTCACCTGCAGGGGCTCGCTCGCCGGGTCGGTGCGGGGGTCTTTGGACAGCTCTTCGGCGATCAGCTCTTTGATGGTCATGTCACCACCTCGCATGGCGATGGTGGTTTGAAGCAACATCCGTGCCGGATTCGGTGTAGGGGTCATTTCCCTCCGTAATTCCAAAGCGCTACCAAACCGGCTCCAAGAAATTTCCTGGAGCTGAATTCGGGACCGTCCCTGACATTGGCGTCAGGGCACGTGGCACGCTACGCACTACTTGCGGAACACGAACAAGGGGGAATGCGGAAATATACGAATCGGGGATGGGGGAGAGGCGCGGGGAGCGCGGGGCAAATTCCCTCAAACGGCGAGATCCAGCACCCAGCGCGACAGGCCGATGAGGATCAAAATGATCCCCTCCCAGCGCTTGAGCCGCCAGCCGGTGCGCATGAAGAACACCACCAGGACGCACATGCCGGTGAGCATGGCGACGCTGGGGACGGCGCCCTCGGACACGGGGAGCTCGCGCAGCAGGCCCGCCGCGCCGAGCACGCCCAGCAGGTTGAACAGGTCGGAGCCCACCAGGTTGCCCACGGACATGCCGTGCATGTTCTTGACCGCGGCGGTGAGGGAGGTGGCCAGCTCCGGGGCCGACGTGCCCGCGGCCACGATGGTCACCGCGATGGCCCACTCGGAGACACCCATGGCCGAGGCGACGACAGAGGCCGACTCCACCAGCAGGTGCCCGCCCACCACGACGCCGATGATCCCGGCCACCAGCTTGGGCCAGTCCCACCAGCGGGCTTCGCCCTCGGGGATGTCCTCGGTCAACGGGTCCTCGCAGGGCTCGTCGTCCTCCTCGTAGCAGTCGCGCAGCTCGGCCCACCGTCGACGGAAGACCACCAGCGTGGACAGATACAGCACCAGGCCGGCAAACAGGATGGCGCCCTCCCAGCGCTCCAGGGTGTAATCCGACAGCATCCACAGCAGCATGCCCGTGGTGCCGATGAGCACGGCTCCGTCGCGATAGACCACCTCGCGGTTGGTGGTCAGCGGCATCAACAGCGAGCACAGCCCCATGATGAGGCCGAGGTTGAAGATGTTGGACCCCACGACGTTGCCCACGGAGATGTCGCTCTTGTCGCCGAGGGCGGCGGAGAAGGTCACGGCGAACTCGGGGGCCGAGGTGCCGAAGGCCACGATGGTGAGCCCGATGATGACGTCCGTGAGGCCCAGCTTGCGCCCCACCCGGGCGGCGCTCTCCACCAGCCAGTCCGCCCCCTTCCAGAGCAGGACGATGGACAGCCCCACGAGGGCGACCTGGAGAAGCACGTCTAGCTGCAAGCCGTCGTTCGTCCTTCCGCGGTGGCCGTCATCACCATCATCGCCATTGCTCGCAGGGGCGCCAATCTGCCAGGCGCGTCAACATCGTCGGAAGCGCCGGCGAGGGCGCTCCAAGCTCTCGGGACGTCGAATTCGCTCCGGCGCTCCGCACGCCTCGCTCCGTGTGTCTCGCTGCGCCTCTCGCTCGGTGCGCCTCGGTGCGCCTCGGTGCGCCTCGCTGCGCCTCTCGCTCGGTGCGCCTCGCTGCGCCTCGGTGCGCCTCGGTGCGCCGCGCTGCGCCTCTCGCTCGGTGCGCCTCGCTGCGCCTCTCGCTCGGTGCGCCTCGCTCCGAGCTTTTGGAAAAGCCCAGGAAAAGGCGACGCAAGATCAGGGCCATTTAATGTGAACCGTAGTTCATTCTGTCAAGTCGGGATCCGGGCTAGTCCAATTTTTGTCTTTTATTTCAGTGAGTAAGAAAATACACTTCACGCATCGGCGCCAGGGCTCGCCGCGGACCCTTGGTCCTTGGCGGCTCGGCGCAGCGGCTCGGTGGCGCGCCCGCCACCCGGCGCAGAGGTCGACCCAGTGAGCATCCGGCACGAAGAGGCCTACATCGAGGTCATGCTGCTGATGGCCATGGCCGATGGTGAGCTGCAAGAGGAGGAGGCGACCCAGCTCGCCTTCACCGTGGCCAACCGCCCGGAGTTCGGCAGCCTGTCGGAGCGGCAGCTCGCCGACGCGGTGAGCCGCGCCACGGAGCGGATCCAGCAGGCCCCGGCCCGCCAACGCCTCGCCGAGCTGGCGCGAGCCCTGCCCACCGAGCAGGAGCGGTTCAAGGCCACGGCCTTCGCCTACTCCATCCTGGTGGCCGACGGCATCGTGGCCCCGGGGGAGACCCGCTGCCTGCTCGACATCCAACAGGCCTTCGGCCTGGCGGTTCCCCTCCCTGGCGACGAGGCGCTGGCGCTTCGGCCTGCCCGCGAGCGCCGCGCCGAGCTGACCCGGCAGCGTCTGCTGCAGGCCGGGCGGCGGTTGATGGCCGCCGAGGGCTTCCACGCCACCAGCTCCAAGAAGATCGCCAGGGAGGCGGGGGTGGCCATCGGGAGCTTCTACAACTACTTCCAGAACAAAAAAGAGCTGTTTTTGGAGCTGTTTCGCGATTTGAACCAGCGGCTGCGCACCCGCGCCATCGCCCGGACCGCCGAGCTGCGCCTCGAGGCCGATCCCCACGCCCTGTGCCGGGGGCTCGTCCAGATGATGATCACGCTGCTCGAAGAGGCGCAGGAGCTGCACCGGGAAAAAGTGGTGTTGCGTTACCAGGACGCGGACGTCCGCCAGCTCTTCGACGACGAAACGCGAACCTTCGCCGAGCTCGTCGCCTCGACCCTCGACCCCCACGCCGAGCGGTTGCGGGTCGCCGACCCCGAGACCGCCGCCCACATCCTGGTCACCCTGCTCGAGGAGACCCTCAGCCGCCTGCGGCTCGCCGGGCCCCTGCCGGCCGACCACCCGGCCCTCGAGGAGCTCACCGCGCTCGCGCACCGCTACCTGTTTCACCCCACCTGACTCGTGGCTCGAGCGCTACGCCTACAGCCTCATCACCGCCGGCTCCACCGCCACCACCACCGCCACCATGAAGAACACCAGCAGCAGGAAGACGATGTTCACCAGCGGCAGGAT
>CAYFWA010000330.1:644-7417 GCA_964346625.1 uncultured Myxococcales bacterium | reverse complement strand
GGCCGCCCCCGCCGCCTGGGCCGCCTCCACCGCCCCCGCCGCCTGGGCCGCCTCCACCGCCCTCGCCGCCTGGGCCGCCTCCACCGCCCTCGCCGCCGCGGGCTCTCTTGTCGGCGTCAGCGTCGGCGCCGGCGCCGGCTTGGCCGGCGCCTTGGCCTTTGCCTTCGACTTCTGCGCCTTCGCCGACGCGCCCGCCTTGGACTTCGCCTTCGGCTTCGCCGCCGGCTTCGCCTCTTCAGCCGGCTTCGCCTCTTCAGCCGGCTTCGCCTCTTCAGCCGGCTTCGCCTCTTCAGCCGACTTCGCCGGCGCCTTCGCCTCTTCAGCCGGCTTCGCCTCTTCAGCCGGCTTCGCCGGCGCCTCCGGCTCGGCCGGCTCGTAGAGCGCCTCGAGGCCGAGCTGGGGCTCGTCGTCGGGCTTGCGCTTTTTGCCCATGGCGCCTTGGTAGCAACCCCGTCGCCGGTATGTCAACGACGCGCCCCGCGGGGACCGCCCGCGATCGGCGCACGAATCCCGAAGTCATTGTTGCGCGAGCGCTGATTACTTGCGCGAAAACAGCTTGGGGATCAGCTCCGCGAGCACCCGCGCCTTGTCCTTTTGGCCGGTCTTAGCGTACATCACCGACAGCACCTCGTAGGAGATGCGGTAGTTGGCGTTGGCCCGGAAGGCGATCTCGCAGCGGCGCACCATGGCCGGGGTGACCTTCACGTCCCGCAGCAGGATCTGGAAGTGGAGGAGCTGCAGCCGCTGCAGCATCTTCCACTCGAAGTCCTTCTGTCCCTCGGCCTGGAGCTGGGCCCGGAAGGCCTTCTCAGCCGGCTTCACGCAGCGCTCCAGCAAAGCGCGCTGGCCCGAGGCATCGGGGTCCTCGCCATCGCGCACCTTGAAAAACAGCAACTGCTGCGGCTCGGCGCTGTGCTCCACGCTCACGGGCTGGTCGTGGACCCAGTAGCCCACGTAGCCGAAGGTGCCCACCACCCCCAGCAAAAGCGCCAGGGCGATCACCGACAGGAGCTTTTGCCGCATCACGGTCTGGGTGATGCCCAGGGGCACCAGGTAGGCAAAGCCCGCCCCCACCAGGAACCCCCCGATGTGGCCTGCGTTGTCGATACGCGGCGCCACCAGGCCGATGACCAGGATGATCAAGGCCCAGCGCAGCATGTCCATGAACAGCGGGCGCCCCTCGGGCCCCATCTTGCGCGCCCCCACCATGGTGGCGCCGAGGAGGCCGCAGATCGCCCCGGAGGCACCCACCGACATGGCGAGGTGGTCCCCGCGCAAAAGGACCTTGTAGCCCAGGCTCAGCAATCCCCCCACCACGCCCGCCACCACGAAGATGACGAACATCTTCTTGGCGTCGTAGAGCTGCTCCACGTAGCGCCCGGCCACGCTCAGGGCCCACAGGTTGAAAAGCAGGTGCAGCGGCCCCGCGTGCAGAAACACCGCGGTGACCGGCCGCCACCACTCCCCCAGCAGGACCCCCGGGGCGAACATGCCGCCGAGCTGGTTCAGGGTGAAGGTCGAAAAGCCCAGGGCCGAGCGCGGCCCGGCCAGCACCACCAGCAGCACGTGCACCAGCAGGATGAGCCCCATGAGCACACCCGTGGCCGGGTACTCCCGCACGTTACCGGGCAAAAGGCCCATCAGCCAGCCCTCCACCGCGGTGCCCTGCAGATAGTGCCCGCACTGGCGGCAGCGCTTGAGCTGCGGCGTGATGAGCGCCCCGCACTTGGGACAGGTCTTGATGTCTCCACCGGCCGGCATGGCAGCCCTTCTGATAGCGCAGCCCCACCCGAGTTTCAAGCAAGTACGCTCCGCGCCCGCCCGCGGGTACCTGCTCGTGGCGAGGCAGCGAGCAACGTTGACATCCCAGGCTGCGGCGGACATGGTTCGGCAGACGCGCGCGGCAGGCGCCGGAATCGACCCGCACCGAACGCGCTGGATCGACCCGCACCGAACGCGCTGGATCGACCCGCACCGAACGCGCTGGATCGACCCGCACCGAACGCGCTGATATCGACCCGCACCGAACGCGCTGGTATCGACCCGCGACAAACGCGCTACTATCCGAGATCGAAAAGCAGACATCAGGTACATCGCCATGGCCGTGAGCACCAAGCCCCCCACCGGAACGCGCGACTTTTTGCCCGAGGACATGGCCCGGCGCAAGCACGTCATCGGGATCATCGAGCGGATCTACCAGCGCTACGGCTTTTTGCCCCTTCAGACGCCGGCCATCGAGAACCTGTCGGCGCTGCTGGGCAAGTACGGCGAGGAGGGCGACCAGCTCATCTTCCGGCTGCTGCACCGCGGCGACAAGCTCGGCCGGGTGCTGGCCGCCGGGGCCGAGGCGGGGGCGGCGCCCATCCGCGAGGCCCAGCTCGCCGACCTGGGGCTGCGCTACGATCTAACCGTGCCGCTTTCGCGCGTGGTGGCGCAGTACGCCGGCTCGCTGCCGCGGATCTTCCGGCGCTACCAGATCCAGCCCGTGTGGCGCGCGGATCGGCCGGGCAAGGGCCGGTTCCGCGAGTTCTACCAGTGCGACGCGGACATCGTGGGCTCGTCCTCGCCGGCGGTGGAGGCCGAGCTGCTGGCGGCGGTGTGCGAAGTGTTCGACGCGCTCGGATTTTCGAGCGTGAGCGTGCGGATCAACCACCGCCAGCTCCTGTCGGCCCTAGTGGAGGCCGCGGGGATCCCGGCCGAGCAGGAGTCCGACACCCTGGTGGCCCTGGACAAGCTCGACAAGGTCGGCGCCGACGGCGTGGCCGCCGAGCTCGACGAGCGCGGCGTGGCGGCCGCCGCGGTGCAGGCCCTGCGGCCCATCCTGGACGGCGAGATCGCCTCGGGCGGCCCCGAGGTGCTCGACCGGCTCGCGCCGCGGCTGGGCGAGCTGCCACGCGGAGCGCAGGCCGTGCAGGATCTGCGCCGGCTGCACCGCCTCGCCGAGGCCACCCCGGCGGCCGGCCGCCTGGTGGTGGACCCGGTGCTGGCCCGGGGGCTGAGCTACTACACGGGCCCCATCTTCGAGGTCACCGAGGCGGATCTGCCGGGCAGCCTGGCCGGCGGCGGGCGCTACGACGAGCTCATCGGGATGTTCCTCGGGCGCCCCATCCCGGCCTGCGGCATCGCCCTGGGCCTCGAGCGGATCCTGGTGGTGATGGCCCAGCGGGAGATGTTCGCCGACGCCGCGGCGGGCCCCCGGGTGCTGGTCACGTGCTTTTCCGAGGAGCTGCAGGGCGACAGCCTCGCGCTGGCCTCCGAGCTGCGCGCCGCCGGGGTGGCGGTGGAGAGCTACCCCGAGCCGGTCAAGCTGGGCAAGCAGCTCAAGTATGCCAGCCAGCGCGCCATCGGCCTGGCCGCGATCCTGGCGCCGGACGAGCTCGAGCAGGGCGTGGTGCAGGTCAAGGACCTCGACGCCGGCGAGCAGCACCGGTTCCCCCGGGCCGAGGCCGGCGCCCGGGTGCGGGAGCTGCTGGGGGGATGACCCGGCGCGCGGGGAGCCGCCCGGGATCGACGCGCGGGGAGCCCCCCCGCTCGCGGCGTCTCGCCCGCCCCGGCCGGCAACCAAGCCTATGCTCGATCCGTCTCGGCCGCCCCGGCCAACCTTGCCAGCTCGGCCGGCGCCACCGGCGCGCGGGGAGCCGCCCGGGATCGACGCGCGGGGAGCCCCCCCGCTCGCGGCGTCTCGCCCGCCCCGGCCGGCAACCAAGCCTATGCTCGATCCGTCTCGGCCGCCCCGGCCAACCTTGCCAGCTCGGCCGGCGCCACCGGCGCCCCTGGCGCCCTCGCCTCGCTCTGCTCCGCCTGCTCCCCTGGCCCGCTCTGCTCCCCCTGCTCAGCGTGGTCACCATCGCGATCGCCCCGCTCGGCTGCGCCGAAAAGTCCCCGCGGAAATCACCGGGCGGTCGCCCAGCCTCCTCGCGGGCCCGCCCCGCCGCCGATCCCGTGAAGCTCGGCGCCCCGGCCGACAGCCAGGCCGCCCTGCGGCGCCTCGCCGGGTTGCTGTCCTCGGGCCAGGCCGGCCTCGACGTAACGTCATCGCAGGACGCGCCGGAGACCCTGCTGCAGGGCCTCGCCAGCGAGGGCCTCGACCTGGCCCTGCTCACCGGACCGCCCACCCCCGCGGCCCGGGCCGCCCTGGAGGCGCTCCCTACGCTCAGCGTGCGGCTGGCCGGCGTGAATCCCGTGGCCCTGGTGGCCAACCCCTCGAACCGCACCGGCCGCCTCGCCCTGGTGGATCTGCGCAGTATCTTCCGCGGCCAGGCCACCCGCTGGCCGCAGGTGGCCGGCGACGACCTGCCGCTGGTGCCCTACACCCTGGATCCACCGGGCGCCGTGGCCCGCCTGCTGGATCGCGCCGTGCTGGGCGGCGCCCCCATCCACCCACGCGTGCGCCGCGTCCCCGACGTGGCCACCGCCCTCGAGTCGGTGCGCCGCACCCCGGGAGGCATCGCCCTGGTGCCCCGCTCGCAGCTCCCGCGCCACAAACCCCGCGCCGCCCGCCTCAAGCTGCTCGCCCTGGCCGCTTTGCGAACCTCCGCGGGCGCCCGCCCCACCGACGCCGCGGCGCTGGCCGAGGGCACCTACCCTCTGCTTCTGCCCGTGGTGGTACTCGCCCGCCGCGGCGAGGACCCCCGGGCCCGCCGGCTCGCCGCGCGCCTGCGGTCGCTGCCCGACGGCGCGCTGAGCAAGGCCCTCGGCCTGCCCCCGCCGCCCCCTTCCCAGCGGTCGGCCCTGCGCCGCGCTTGGATCCCGAACTCCCGCTGAAAACCTCACAGTTTTCTGCCCTGTGGTCCTTCGGCTTCCTTCACTTTTGCCCTGGTCACCCTCGGCATCCTTCACTACACTCGGGCCATGGTGACCGACGAGCCGGCGCCCGCCCACCTCGCCCTGCCGGTGCTGTTGGTGGATGACGAGCAGGACAACCTCGACGCCTTCCGCTTCAACTTCCGCAGCGTGTTCAGGCTGCACACCGCCAGCTCCGGCGACGAGGGCCTCGCGGTGCTGCGCGAGCACGACGTGGCGGTGATCATCACCGACCAGCGGATGCCCGGGATGTCCGGCACCGAGTTTTTGGCTCGGGCGCGGGAGGTCCGCCCGGACGCCGTCGGGGTGATCCTCACGGCCTACCGCGACGAGGACGTGCTCATGGAGGCCATCGCCCTGGGCCACGTCTACCGCTACGTGCTCAAGCCCTGGGATCGGCGCGAGCTGCAGACCCTGGTGGAGCAGGCCCTGGAGCGCTTTTACCTCAAGCGGGAAAACGAGCGGCTGCAGGCCCAGCTCCGGCGCTATGCCGGCTACCTGGAGCAGGAGCGCCACGGCGCCTTCGACTTCGGCCAGATCATCGGCGAGGCCGAGCCCCTGCAGCGGGTGCTGCGGCAGGTGGAGCAGGTGGCCCCCACCGCCTCCACGGTGCTTTTGCGCGGCGAGACCGGCACCGGCAAGGAGCTGGTGGCCCACGCCATCCACATCAACAGCCCCCGCGAGACCCACCCCTTCGTCAAGGTCAACTGCGCCGCCCTGGCCCCCGGCGTGCTCGAGTCCGAGCTGTTCGGCCACGAGAAGGGCGCCTTCACCGGCGCCATCGGCCGCCGCATCGGGCGCTTCGAGCTGGCCGACGGCGGCACGCTGTTTCTCGACGAGGTGGGCGACCTGCCGGCCGAGGTGCAGATCAAGCTGTTGCGCGTGCTGCAGGAGCGCGAGTTCGAGCGCATCGGCGGCCGGGACACCATGAAGGTGGACGTGCGCCTCATCTCGGCCACCCACAAGAACCTCGAGGACCTCATCGCCCGGGGCCAGTTCCGGCGGGACCTGTACTACCGGCTCAACGTCTTCCCCGTGGTGATCCCCCCGCTGCGCGACCGCCAGGCCGACATCCCCGCCCTGGCCCGCCACTTCGTGGCCAAGTTCAGCCCCAGCATCGGCAAGCAGGTCGAGGACCTGGCCGACGACGCCCTGACCAAGCTCACCGGCTACGCCTGGCCGGGCAACGTGCGGGAGCTGGAAAACGTCATCGAGCGCGCCCTGATCCTGTGCCAGGGCCCCCGCATCACCGCCGCGGACCTGGACTTCGGCCCCGTGTCGGTGCTGCCAGCCGATCCCCCCATCTCGGGCGCGTCCGTCGAGATCGACCCGGCCACCCCCGACGCGGGCGCGGGCGCGGGTGCGGGCGCGGGTGCGGGCGCGGGCGCGGGCGCCCCGGTGAACGGCCCGGCGAGCGCCCCGACGAACGCCCCGGCCAACGCCCCGGCGAGCGCGCCGACGAACGCCCAGGCCAACGCCCCGGCCAACGCCCCGGCCAACGCCCCGGCCAACGCCCCGGCCAACGCCCCGGCGAACGCTTCCGCGGGTTTCCCACCGGTCGGAGGCGCGGACGCGACGGCGCCCAACCAGCCTGCTACTCCGGGCCAGGCCCCGGGTTCGGCCACCGTCCCCGGCGCCGCGGCGCCGGTCGCGGGTGCGACTGCAGCCCCCCGCTCCCTGGGCGAGCGCCTCGAGGCCGAGGAGCGCGAGCAGATCGCCGCCGCCCTCGAGCGCACCGCGGGCAACGTCGCCGCCGCCGCCCGCGCCCTGGGCATCAACCGCTCCACGCTGTATTACCGCATGCGCAAGCACGGCCTCGACGGCATGCTGCCCAACCGCGCCCCCGCGCCGGGCGCCCCCACCGATCCCGCGTGACCGGCTGCGCTACGGCACCCCGGCGTCCGCCCCGGCGTCCGCGCTACGGCACCCCGGCGTCCGCCCCGGCGTCCGCGCTACGGCACCCCGGCGTC
>CAYFWA010000330.1:0-544 GCA_964346625.1 uncultured Myxococcales bacterium | reverse complement strand
CGCCCCGGCGTCCACCCCGGCGTCGGGCTGGGGGTAGTCCATCTCGATGCCGATCTGCGTCTGGGTGGTGACCTGGTTCTGGTCGCAGTCGGTGACCCGCAGGGTCACCGTGATGGGCCGCTCCGTGGTGACCCGCACCTTCATGTAGGGCGCGTCCACGGCCCCTTCCCCGGGCACGCGCTCGTAGGGCGCGTCCAGCGACCAGTGGAAGGTGAGCCCGCCGGGGCACGACAGCGGCGGCCCCGTGGTGCCCTCCACCGTCTTGTCGCAGGTCTCGGGGTGGTCGATCTCGTCGCAGGAGCGGCGCCCGTCGAGCAGCACCTCGGTGGTCTCTCCCACCGGCACGTAGCGCGGCTCGATGAACAGCCGCGCCACCGGCGGCCGGCCCCGGTCCTCCACGCAGGCCGTCAGCCCGCCGAGCAGCAGCCCGCCGAGCAGCAGCCCGCCGAGCAGCAGCCCGCCGAGCACAATCCCGCCGAAACCCACCCCGCCGAAAGCCACCCCGCCGAAACAAACCCCCCCGGGCCGGGCGGGGGCCGGGCAG
>CAYFWA010000329.1:6246-7426 GCA_964346625.1 uncultured Myxococcales bacterium | reverse complement strand
TTTATGATCCGAAGCTGGTTATTCGGTCGTCTTCTGAAATAAATGAATTTAATTTAGACAGTAAAATATCTTAACTGCATGAAAAATAGTTACCGCTTTTTTAATACCCAGGTCATGGTGGCGGCGCGCCGGCGGCCCCGGGCCACCAGGTCCGCGCGCCGCGCCGAATCCTGCAGCACCTCGAGCAGCCCGCGGGCGATGGCCTGCTCGTCGCGCGGATCCACGTACCGGGCCGCCTCACCGCACCCTTCGCGCACGGCGGGGATGTCCGCGGCCACCACGGCGGTACCCGCCGCCATGGCCTCCAGGGGCGGCAGGCCAAAGCCCTCGTACAGCGAGGGAAAGACGAAGGCCTCGGCGCCCGCCACCACGCGCGGCAGATCCTCGTGGGGCACGTAGCCCAGGCGCCGGATCCGGCCGTCGGATCGATCCGCGAGCCGCGCCGCGCGGTGATCCACCGAGCGCAGACCCTCCAGGTTGCCCACCAGCAGCAGCCGGTGCTCCACCCGGGGCGCGATGCTCGTGAAGGCCCGGATCAGGCGCACGAGGTTCTTGTGGGGCTTCACGTTGCCCACGTACAGCACGTAGGGCCGGTCGGTGGGCACCCCGAGGTGCGCCGGCAACGGACCCGGCGCGGCGGCCCGCCACTGCGCGGACACGCCGTTGGGGGTCAGCAGCGGCTCCGCGCCACCGCCGAACCGCTGCCGCCACCGCCGGCGCGTGAACGCCGAGACGCAGAACACCGGATCGGCGTAGCGCCGGATCACGGGAAACACCAGCCGGGCGTAGGCCCGCCCCAGGGCCGATCCGAAGCCGGGCTCGGCGATCAGGATGTCGTGCAGCGTCACCGCCAGGGCGGGCACCCGCGCCGCCGCCACCACGGGCACGTTGAAGTGCGGAATCCAGAGCAGGTCGGTGTCCCGGGGCACGGCCCGGGGCACGGCCACCTGCTCACGCAGCGACAGGTGCCGGGCCGCGACGTCGCGCCACTCGCACCGAGTGGAGACCGCCGAATCGAAGATCGCCGCGTCCAGGATCTCCCGGTCGACGGGGCGGCCCAGCAGGGTAAAGCGCACCTCGGGCAGGCGAGCCATCACCGCCGGCAGGAGCGCTCTCAGGTAGGTGCCGATGCCCGAGACCTGCGCCATCCGGGCGTCCACGGTGACGTGCCCGGATCCTG
>CAYFWA010000329.1:4596-6146 GCA_964346625.1 uncultured Myxococcales bacterium | reverse complement strand
TCGAGGCTGACGTCGAGGCTGACGTCGAGGCTGACGTCGAGGCTGACGTCGAGGCTGACGTCGAGGCGGGCGTCGAGGCTGACGTCGAGGCCGGAGCCGGGGCTGAAGCAGAAGCGAAGGACATGGTTAAGCGTTCAGGGGGGAGAGGTCCCATCCCCCCTCGCCCCGAAAAAGCGCGGTTTTTCGGGGCTCACCGCCAATCATTGCGCTTCGCGCCGCTGCAGGGAAATGTGCCTTGTTGCCGTTTGTCACGTTTCGGTCCTACGAGACCCCTGAACGGTTACGGACATGGAACGGGGTCTACCAGCACGTCGGGGTCTACCAGCACGTCGGGGTCTACCAGCACGTCATCGAGCCGGTGGAGGGGGGGGCGCGCAGCGGCGCACGTTTCGGAAGATCCGCTCACTTTTCAGGTGAGCTTGGCGCGCCGGGGGGGAAAGTCAAGCAGAGGCGTGGTGCGTGACCCGGAGCCAGGGATCCGCGTGGTCGATCGCTGGATCAGTAGATCCCGAGCCCCAGGGAGAGGGTGAGGAAGTGCAGCCAGTTCCGGCTGTAGTCGTTGCCCAGGTTCACGGGGTCGCCGCCGTCCTCGGCGCCGCCGCCGAGGTAGCGCAGGTTCACGAACACGTCCACGAAGCCCTCGAGGTGGATGCCGGCGCGCAGCGAGGCGTCGAGCAGGGCCCCGGTGACGTCCCGGGAGCTGCCGTTGATGATCTTGGAGGTGGCGTAGATGCCGTCCACCTCGAGCCCGATCCACCAGCCGGAGTCGAAGGTGTAGCGGCCACGGACCTTGAGCAGCGGCACCGGGCCCACGTTCTGGCTGATGGCGCGCAGACCTCCGTCCGCGGAGGTGATGGCGATGTCGGCGTTGCGGATCTGCAGCGACGCGCCCACGCCGAGCTCGAAGCGCGGGCTGCGGAAGATGTCGTACATATACGAGACCCGATAGAAATCGAAGCCGTACTTGAGGTTCACCGGGGTCCCCGCGGGGAAGTCGATCCCCTCGAGCCGGACGTCCTCCTGCAGGGTCTGCTGGGTCTTTAGCGTGAGGGGCTGGTACAAAAACAGCACCACGTGACGATCCACGAACCGAATGCCCGCGGAGGTGCGCAGGAACAGAAACAGGTTCTCCTGCCCGCCCTGGGCGCGGAAGTCGAAGTACGTGCCGTCGGCGCCCTGCTGGTACTTGTGGTAAAGCGGCGCCACGAACCCCATCTCCAGGCTGGCCTCGAAGCGATACCAGGGCCGCTTGGCCTTGGTCTGGGGCTGGGGCTGGGATCCCACCTCGACCTGCGGATCCGCGCCCCGCATATGGCCGTGGGAATCGGCGTGGCTGTCGCCGTGGCCGTAGCGATGAGCCCGTGCCCCCGGATCCGACGAGTGGCCGCCCTTCGCCGGATCCCGCGCCGAATCCCGCGTCGAATCCCGCCCCGAATCCTTCGCCGATTCCCGCCCCGAATCCTTCGCCGATTCCTTGTCCTGCGCGCGCGCCGAATCCTTGTCCTGCGCGCGCGCCGAATCCTTGTCCTGCGCGCGCGCCGAATCCTTGT
>CAYFWA010000329.1:0-4496 GCA_964346625.1 uncultured Myxococcales bacterium | reverse complement strand
CCTGCGCGCGCGCCGGGGCGCCCCCCGGAACCGCCGGGGAGGCCCCCGCGCGCTTCGGCGTGGTCGCGTCTGGCGACGCCGGGTCGGCCCCGAGGCGAGGCGGCGGGTCCCCGGAGCCAGGCGCCGCCTGCACCGAGGGCGCCCCCCAGCCGAAGGCGGTCACGATCCCAAGCGCGAATACCGATGAAAGAGCTCTGCGCGGTAGAATCCTCATGTCGTATGCTCCTTTCGGCGGCCAGCGCGCGCTACCTGTGCTCGTGCTGCGCGTAAACGACCGATGCCGTGCGTCCTCGCCTCCGCCCGGCCCGCTCTCGGTGGACAGTGATTTCTTTCCGGGTCGGCGAAGAAGGTAGATCTGCCCGGCATGCTGTCAAGGAGTTGTCTACCCTATTTCTCCAAGAACATGTGTCAGTAATCCCTCTTGACTGGACAGGGGTTGATACGGATACCGGCACAACCTTGGATTTCTCTGGCAGCAACAACGCGATCCGGGAGATACTTCCAAGCGCATGCGAGGCGGAGCCGGAGTACCGGCCAAGGAGGTGAAGGATGCGACGCGTGATGCTCTGGATGTTGCTGGGCGCGCTGGGCGGAGGACTGACCGTCGGGGCCTGCGGAGACGACGACGGCGGAGGCGACGACGCCGAGATCTGCGGCAACAACCTCGACGATGACGGGGACGGCCTGACGGACTGTCTGGACCCGGACTGTACCAACGATCCCTACTGCGCCGGCTGCGACTACGACGGCACCTGCGATCCGGGCGAGGACGCGGCCAACTGCCCCAACGACTGTGACGCGGTGTGCGGCAACGGGACCTGCGAGATCGGCGAGAACCACAGCGCCTGTCCCGAGGACTGCCCGGCGATCTGCGGCAACGGCATCTGCGAGACCGGCGAGGACAGCCAGAGCTGCGCCGAGGACTGCGGCGCCGGCGACTGCTCCACCCCGCCGGATCTGCTGAGCCAGACGAGCTGCGACGCCAGCGAGGCCTGCGACATCATGGACAACGAGGGCACCCTCGGCTGCCGGGAAGAGGGCACCACAGCGCACTACGGGACCTGCGCCTCGGCCACGGACTGTCAGGCCGGCGACTCGTGCATCTCGCTGGACGGGGAGAACCTGTTCTGTGCGCCGTTTTGTGATCCGAACACCGAGGCCTGCCCCGGTGACGGCACGTGCTACATCACCCTGGGCAGCGTGGAGGGCGTGATGGCCTGCGGGATCATCGCCCTGGACGACTGCGACCTGGTGGACTACGGCGCCGGGTGCGACGCCGGCGAGGGCTGCTACCTGGCCGACAACCAGGGCGGCACCATCTGTACCACGGAGGGTACGGTGGCCCCCGGTGACCCCTGCGAGTACGCCAACGACTGCCAGGCCGGCTACGGCTGCGTGGGCGACGGCACCACCAACACCTGCGAGCAGCTTTGCAAGGACACCGTCGACTGTGACAGCGGCACCTGCCAGGGCATCGGGCAGGTGATGCCGGGTCACGCCGACGTCGGGGTGTGTGCCGAGTAGAGGCCTGCGCCCCCGGCACGCCGCTCGCGCTCCCCCCGACAACCCGTTGACCCCCCCGAGGGGATCCGCTATGGGGGAGAGGTAGCCGGAAGCACGGGCGCTCGCCGGGTCCCCACGGGGGACAGCCCATATCGAGCCCTATCGAGGAGAATGAACATGAATCGCAATTTCTTAACAATTCTGACCTGTCTCGCGCTCGGCTCCGCCTCCCTGTGGACCCTGTCGTGCGGCGGCGAGGACATCGGAGAGAAGGCCTGCATGGACGGGAAGGACAACGACCAGGACGGCGACACCGACTGCTACGACTCGGACTGCGCCTCCCGCCCCGAGTGCCAGGGCTGCGGCAACGGCATCAAGGACGGCGACGAGGAGTGCGACGGTGACGACTTCGGCGACTCCTTCTGCGAGTCCATGGGGTTCATCGGCGGCTGGCTGGCCTGCAACCCCGACTGCACCATCGACACCTCGGCCTGTCAGCCGCCCGTGTGCGGTGACGACGTAGCTCACGGCGACGAGGAGTGCGACGGCTACGACATGGGGGATCACGCCTCCTGCTCCGAGCTCGGGTTCCTCGGCGGGTTCGTGAGCTGCGACACCGAGACCTGCACCTACGACACCTCGGAGTGCTTCAACGAGGTCGTGTGCGAGGACGTGACCCCCGAGCCCGAGCCCACCGGCGCGCCGCAGTGCATCGCCGGCTACGCCAGCGGCACCTACGTGTGGATCTACACCGAGTGGGTGGACCTAGACGACGGGAACGACTACCAGCTCCGGCTGGAGCTGTGGGACACGCTGCCCGGCGGCTTCGACCTGACCACCTACGACCTGGCCGCCGCGCCCAACGACAACTACGCCACCTGCGCCGCCTGCTCCCTGCTGGTGGAGTGCGCGGATCCCAACTGCGACTACTGGGGCAAGACCTACATGCCCCAGGCCGGCACCATCGAGCTCCACGAGCTGTCCGAGGCCAACGCCGGCGCCCTGCGCGCCACGCTGCGCGACGACATCGAGTGGAAGCAGGTGGAGCTGAACTTCGAGACCTACGAGTCCACCCCCATCCCCGCCGGCCCCTGCCACTCGCTGGCCACCCCCTACACCATCGACGCCTCGGTGATGCAGCCGCAGAACTAGGGAGTGGACCCGAGAAACGGAGCTTCCGGTCTCCGCCCGCGGCGCAGGTATCAACCCGGTGAAGGCTACTGCTGGGAGTCGCCCCGAGAAACGGAGCTTTTGGTCTCCGCCCGCGGCGCAGGTATCAACCCGGTGAAGGCTACTGCTGGGAATCGCCCCGAGAAACGGAGCTTCCGGTCTCCGCCCGCGGCGCAGGTATCAACCCGGTGAAGGCTACTGCTGGGAGTCGCCCCGAGAATACGGAGCTTCCGGTCTCCGCCCGCGGCGCGGGTATCAACCCCGGTGGCGGCTCATCCTCGGCAGATCTACTCCCAAAGGGCCGCTCCCCGCCTCATTTGAGCCCGTCGCCGCCTGCGGCGCGGTTGCGGGAATTCACCCCGATGGGGGGAGCCGATTCACCCCGGTGGGGAGCCTATAACCACGGTGGGGAGCCTATAACCACGGTGGGGAGCCCTTGTACGTTTTCGGTGCGTAAACACACGTTATCTCGCTAGAAAATAAGCAAACAAGCAGACTACCCAAAGGGATAGCGATGTTCCAGCAGACCAACCCACGGGATGCGGCGCATTCCTGAGACCACCGCAAAGCCAGTCATCGTATTGGCTGCTGATATCCAGTGGTTCCAGATCGAATTGGAATATTGGAGCACCGTCCCCTCGTCTCCGTCCTGAGGCCACCGCAAAGCCAGTCATCGTATTGGCCTCTGATATCCAGTGGTTCCAGATCGAATTGGAATATTGGAACACCGTCCCCTCGTCTCCGGCTCCTGGCCGACCACACCAGCTGATTCCCTCTTCGACTGCCGTTTGACACACCTCGGGCTGGCTCGAATACTATCAAGCGAACCTCGAAGGGTGCGGAGTGTCCATGCGTCGCGCGATTTTCGTTTCGGTGGTTTTCTGGGCGGTGGCCCTGTCGCTGGGGGGGTGTCCGAAGCCCCGGGAGGTGCAGCCGCGGGATCCGCAGGTGCTGGTGCGGGCCTGCGAGCGGGGGATGCGGATGTGTACCCCGAAAAACTGGTTGAAATGCTACGCCGATCGGTATTCCTGCTACCGGCTGGGGCTCTGGCACGAGTCCGGCTATCTGGGGCGGGTGCCCAGGGATCTGGTGAAGACCCGGCGTATCTACGGCCAGCTGTGCGATCGGGCGGAGGTGCAGGCCTGTGGCGATCTGTGCCGGAAGTTCAAGGTGGCCCGGCGGTGCATGGATTGGCACCTGATGGCGCTGAGCGGGCAGGGCACGCCTCGGGCCGTGGTGGGGAAGCCCGTGGCCTTGAGCCGGTCGATTTCGAGCTACAAGGAGCGGTTCACCCGGGCCTGTGGCCGTGGGGACACCGTGGCGTGCATCATGCTCGGGCTGCGCTACGACCCGCGTCGCTCCATGACGAGCCGCATCCTGGGCAACTGCTTCGACGACAAGCAGCGCTGCTTTTCCCGGGCCTGTCGCGCCGGGGCGCCGCTGGCCTGCGCGGTGCTGTGTCACCTGGGCCGTCGTGCGCGCTGCGTGAACCTGGCCGAGCTGGTGCTCGGGGACTACGGCATGCGGAAGCAGAGGTTTGCCCAGGCCGCCAGGCTCCTGGAGGAGCAATGCAAGGCGAAGCACTGGCCCGCGTGCCGGTTGCTCGGCGAGCACTGCGTGCGCGGGCTCCCGCTGAAGCGGGATCTGTCGAGGGCCCGGAAGCTCTTCGAAATGGCCTGCTTCGGGGGCGACGATCGCGCCTGTCAGCTCCAGCGGCGGGTTCCGTCTCAGTAGCGCCGCATCAGGGCAGCGAGCCGATGAAACGCAGGGTGTCATGATCCCCCACGTCTTGCCGCCAAAGTCGGCAACGGCGCAGCGGGGTC
>CAYFWA010000328.1:0-7450 GCA_964346625.1 uncultured Myxococcales bacterium | reverse complement strand
GGAAGCGCTCTCGTGCTGGCCTTTCTTCTCGTTGCGACGGCGCTCCCCATGTCGTCCGCTTCGGCCATGAGAGCCTATTTCGCGGGCCGGCAGTCCTGGCAGAGCTTGAAGTCGTCCATGCTCATCTCGGTCCGCTTGGCGTAGTGCAGCGCCTGGAAGGTGGGCATGAAGGGGTAGCCGCAGCTCTCGCAGATCTTCATGGGCAGCTCCCGCTCCCAGCGGACGATCTTGCGACGGGTGTGGTCCTCCTGCATCTTGATGCAGTCCACCGGACAGGCCAGCACGCAGGCGCCGCAGCCGATGCACGCCTTGGCGGGCTCGCCAAAGGGCGGGCGGGCGTCCTTGTGCACCCCGCGGCCCACGAAGCCGAGGGCGTCCACGCCCACCACGTCGCGGCAGATCTGGACGCACAGCCCGCACAGGATGCACTCGCGGTTGGCCTGCCGGAAGCGGACGTCCGCCTGCTCGAGGCCGTACTCGGCGGCGAGGGCCTGGAGCTGCGGCGAGTCGGGCACCCGGGCCATGAGCAGTTCCAGCACCATCCGTCGGTTGCGACGGATGCGGTCGGACTGGGTCACCACCTCGATGCCCTCGAGGCAAGGGTGGTTACACGAGGTGCTGAGCTTGGTGCGCTTGCGGCCGTGGGACTCGGAGGTCACCTCCACCAGGCACAGCCGGCAGGCGCCGTAGGGCTCCACCGCGTCGTGATAGCACAGGTGGGGGATGCGGATGTTGTTTTCCAGAGCGACCGCGAGCAGGCTCCGGCCGCGCGGGGCGGTCAGGGTCTTGCCGTCGATGGTGAAGGTCACCATCTCCGGGGTGGGCTCGGCAGCGGTGGCGGTGTCGTTCATGAAAGAGCTCCTGGTCTGATCCGGGTCTAGTCCGTCGAAGCGGGGCGGCGTCAGATCGCCAGCCCGGTCTTGATGTCGATGGCGTCGAACTTGCAGCTCTGGTAGCAGATCCGGCACCGCTCACACTTTTCCTGATGGACCACGTAGCTGTCGCCCTTTTTCTTCTCGCCGGTGATGGCGTCGTAGGGGCAGTTGATCCGACAGAGGTCGCAGCCCGTGCAGTTCTCGTGGTTGACGTAGAACCGGATCATCGGCTTGCACACCCTGCCGGGGCACTCGCGCCGGAAGATGTGGGCCTCGTACTCGTCGCGGTAGTACTTGAGGGTGGACAGCACCGGGTAGGCCGCCGTCTGACCCAGGGCGCACAGGGAGGCGTCGCGGACCACCTCGGCGAGCTCGTCGAGCAGCTCGAGCTGCTCCGGTCGGCCGCGCCCCTCGCAGATGTCGTCGGTGATCTCCCACATTCGCTGCAGCCCCTCGCGGCAGGTGGTGCACTTGCCGCAGGACTCCTCGGCGAGAAACTTCAAGAAGTAGCGGGCGAAGTCCACCATGCAGGAGTCTTCGTCCAGCACGATCATGCCCCCCGAGCCCATCATGGACCCGGCCTTGGTCAGCTCGTCGAAGTCCACGGGGTGGTCCAGGAAGCTCTCGGGCAGACAGCCCCCCGAGGGGCCGCCGGTCTGCACGCCCTTGAACTTTTTGCCGTCGCGCACGCCGCCGCCGATGTCGTAGATGATCTGGCGCAGCGTCACGCCCATGGGCACCTCCACCAGGCCGGTGTTGTTCACCTTGCCCACCAGGGAGAAGATCTTGGTGCCCTTGGAGCCGCCCCAGGGGTTTTCCGACACGTCGCCGGTGCCGATGGAGGTGTACCAGTCCACCCCCTTGTTGATGATCAGCGGAACGTTGGCCCACGTCTCCACGTTGTTGAGGTTGGTGGGCTTGTCGTACAGGCCCTGCTCTACGGTGTGGATGTGCTTGGCCCGCGGCTCGCCCACGAAGCCCTCGATGGAGGCCATGAGCGCCGTGGACTCGCCGCAGACGAAGGCGCCGCCGCCGCGCACGATCTCGATGTCGAAGCCGAAGTCCGTGCCCAGCACCCGGTCACCCAGCAGGCCCAGCTCGCGCGCCTGCGCAAGCGCGATCCGGAGGTTGCTCACCGCCAGGGGGTACTCGTTTCGCACGTAGATGTAGCCCTGGCTGGAGCCGATGGCGTAGGCGCCGATGAGCATGCCCTCGATGACGCTGTGGGGGTTGGCCTCCAGCAGGGAGCGGTCCATGTAGGCGCCCGGGTCGCCCTCGTCGGCGTTGCACAGCACGTAGCGTGGCTCACCGGGGGCGTTTTTGCACGAGCGCCACTTGACGCCGGCGGGGAAGCCGCCGCCGCCACGGCCGCGCAGGCCGCTCCGGGTCACCATGTCGATGACCGCGTCGGGCTCGATGTCCGACAGCACCTTGGGCAGCGCCGCGTAGCCTCCGGCGGCGAGGTAGTCCTCGATGCGGGCGGGGTCGATGCGCCGCCCCAGGTGCAGCAGCTCTTGCTGCTGGTGCTTGTAAAACGGGATGTCCGACTCCTTGACGATCCGCTCGCCAGTGGTCGGATCCTCGTACAGCAGCTCCTCGATGATCTCGCCGCCCTTGAGGGTCTTCTCCACGATCTCGGCGGCCTTGGCCGGCTTGACCTTCTGATAGAAGATCTCCTCGGGGTAGATCACCATCAGGGCGCCGCGCTCACAGAAGCCGTGGCAGCCGGTGGCCACGATCTGAACCTCGTCGTCGAGACCGGCCCTGGTGACCTCCTCGCGCAGATTCTGGGCCAGGTTATCGCACTTGTAGGCCTTGCAGCCCGTACCCGTGCACACCGAGACGATCTTGCGGTTCGGGTCCTGCGCGGCCTGCAAAGAGGCGCGGAGCTCATCGAGCGCGGCGATGCTGTCGAGGGTCGCGCGGGCCGTACCGGGCTTCTCCGTTTGCGTGTTCGGCATTGCCGGTTGTCTCCTTAGGCGTCCGCTTTGCGGGTTTTTTTGATCAGCCGCTCGATCTTGATGGCGGTCTGGTTGCCGTGATACTCGCCATCCACGATCACCAGCGGGCCCAGGGCGCAGGCGCCCACGCAGTTGACCGTCTCCACGGTGAACTGCTTGTCCTTGGTGGTCTCCCCGGCCTTGATCCCCAGCACCCGCTCGAAGGACTCCACGAGCTGGGGCGCGCCGCGCACGTGGCAGGCGGTGCCCATGCACACGGTGCAGATGTGCTTGCCTCGCTCCTCCAGGGAGAAGGACGCGAAGAAGGTGGCCATGTAGGAGATCCGGCTCATGGAGATGTCCAGTCGTTTGGACACCTGCTCGAGGGCCGGTCGGGGCAGGTAGTTGTACTCGGACTGGATATCCTGCAGCACGGCGAGCAGGTGGCGTTCCTCGGCGCCGTACTGGTCGATGATGTTGTCCACCGTCTCTTGCATCGGTTTATCCTTGCTCCGCTTTCGCCTTCAGCTCGTTGTAGCGCTCCACCAGACCCTGCTGTAGCTCCTCGATGAGGTCGTCGGTGAGGTGGCGGAACCGCCCCTGGCCCTCGAGGTAGGTCTTGAGTGGCTTGAGGAATGGCAGGTCGAAGCTCAGCTTGTACTTGCCGTTTTCCACCTCGTACAGGGGGAAGGCCCCGGTCTGCACCGCCAGGCGCCCGAGCCGCACGGCCACGTTGGAGGCGCAGCGCCACCCCGTGGGGCAGCAGGCGTACACGTGCACCACGGCGGGTCCCGGGGTGTCGGCCGCTTTCTTGAGCTTCTCGATGAAGTCCAGCGGATAGCCCACGCTGGCGGTGGCCACGTAGGGGATGCGGTGCGCCGCGGCGATCTCGGCCAGGGGTTTTTTCCACGTCCGCTGCCCGAAGCTCTTCGATCCGGCCGGCGACGTGGTGGTGGTGGCGCCGAAAGGCGTCCCCGAGCTACGCTGGATGCCGGTGTTCATGTAGGCTTCGTTGTCGTAGCACAGGTAGATGAAGTCGTGGCCCCGCTCCAGGGCCCCCGACAGGGCCTGGATGCCGATGTCCAGCGTGCCGCCGTCGCCGGCCTGGCCCACCACGGTGATCTTGCGCTGGGGGATGCGGCCCTTGCGCATGAGCGCCTTGAGCCCGGCCTCCACGCCGGAGGCCACGGCCGCGGCGTTTTCGAAGGCCACGTGCATCCAGGGCACGCCCCAGGCCGTCTCGGGGTAGGACGACGAGATGATCTCCATGCAGCCGGTGGCGTTGCACACCATGGTGTCGGGGCCCAGGGCCTTGAGCAGGTAGCGCATGGCCAGGGCCGGCGCGCAGCCCTGGCAGGCCCGGTGGCCCGGGGAAAACAGCTCCTGCTCGGGCAGGAGCTTGGCCGCGTAGGTGTTCAGTAGCTGTGTGCTCATTGGCGCACTCCCAGGAGCTGCGGGTCGGGGAGGTCGCCGCCGGCGGCGACCTTCGCGCCCTGCTCGTACATGTCCATGAAGTCCGAGACCTTGATGTCCCGGCCACCGAGGCCCGCGATGAACTCCACCAGGGGCGGCGCCCCGGCGGTGCCGTAGAGGCAGGAGCGGAGCTCGGAGGCCATGGGGCCGCCGAAGCCGGTGGACAGCGCCCGGTCGACGCACACCACCGCCTTGCGCCCGCCCAGGGCGGCGCGCAGGTCCGCGTGGGGGAACGGCCGAAACACCCGCAGGTGGACGATGCCCACCTTCTTGCCCTGGTTCCGCAGCTCGTCCACCGCGGTCATGCAGGTCTCGGTGACGCCCCCCATGGTGAAGAACACCACGTCCGCGTCGTCGGTCCGGTACTGCTCCACGGCGCGGTAGCGCCGCCCCATGAGCTCGTACAGCTCGTCGAAGGCCTGGTCGATGACCTGGCGTGAGGCGAGCAGGGCCTCGTTGTGGGCCATGCGGGTCTCGGCGTAGATGTCCGGGATGCCCACCGGCCCGAAGGTGGCGGGGTTCTGTACGTCCAGCCGCTGGGTGGGCCGAAAGGGGGGCAGGTACTTTTCCACCTCGGCCCGGTCCCACACCTCGATGGGCTCCACCACGTGGCTGAGGATGAACCCGTCGAAGTTCACCGCCGCGGGCAAAAGGACCTGCGGATCCTCGGCCACCCGGAAGGCCAGCGGGACCAGATCGAAGGTCTCCTGGCCGTTTTCGGCGAAGAGCTGGATCCAGCCCACGTCCCGGGCGGCCATCACGTCGCCGTGGTCGTTCCAGATGGAGATGGGCGCCGACAGCGACCGGTTGGCCACCGCCATGACGATGGGCAGGCGCATCCCCGAGGCGATGAACAAGATCTCGTGCATCAGCTCCAGGCCCTGGGAGGCCGTGGCGGTGAAGGTGCGCGCCCCCGCCGCGCTGGAGCCGCAGCAGCAGCTCATGGCCGAGTGCTCCGACTCCACGGGGACGAACTCGGCGTCCAGGTGGCCGTCGGCCACGATCTCGGACAGGTGCTCGACGATGTGGGTCTGGGGGGTGATCGGGTAGGCCGCGATCACGTCCGGGTCACACAGCGCCGCGGACTCCGCGATGCCGATGGAGACCTCCATGCCCTTGCGAGTGGCCATCACACCTCCTCCTGTTCCATGTGGATGCACTGGGTGGGGCACTCCATCGTGCAGATGCCGCAGCCCTTGCAGTAGTCGAGATTGGCCTCGTAGTAGCCCGCGGCGTTGGGCTTGATGCAGCCCTCGGGGCAGAACATGTCGCACACGGCGCACTGGATGCAGTGCGCGTGGTTCCAGATGGGGCGCTCGGAGCGCCAGCTCCCGGTGTGGTTCCGGTGGGCGCTCAGCGGCTCGGTGACCGGGCACCCGGGGGGGAGATCCTTCCAGCCTGGCAAGGTCGCCATCTCAGGCCTCCTCTGACACGACGGTCTGTTCGTAAGCCCGCCGGAATGCGTTGATGTTGAACGCCGCGATGCGCCCGAAGCGGCCCCGCAGGGCCTCGTCGAGGTGGTCCAGGGCGATGAGCGGCTTGCCGTTGGTCTGCGTCGCCCGGATGAAGGCCCCCAACATGGTGGTGTTGGTGATGGGGCGACGGATGGTCTGCATGGCGATGGTGAGGGCGTCCACCGTGGCGATCCGGCCCGGCAGCTTGTGCTCCTCGCGCAGCTCCTCGGGGCTCGAGTGGGACGCCACCACGACGGTGCCACCCTTGGCCAGACCGGCGGACACGTCCACCAGCTTGAGCAGGGAGGCGTCCAGCACGATCACCCCGTCGGGGTTGTAGACGGCGCTGCGGTTGCGGATCTGCGAGTCCGACACCCGCGCGTAGGCCATCACCGGCGCGCCGCGTCGCTCGGGGCCGAAGCTCGGAAAGGCCTGGCCGAATCTCCCCTCCGAGATGGCCGCGTGGGCGAGCAGCTCCGCCGAGGTGACCGCCCCTTGCCCACCACGTCCATGGAACCTGATCTCGTACATCGCTTCTCCCTTGCGGCAATGAAAGCCGCGGCAATCGAGCCGTGCTTTCGGTTCTTGCCGTTGTTACTGGTTCATGCTGTGGGCCGAACAACGGTCCAGGCGCTCCGCCTTGGCGGGCGACGGGCCGCCGGCCATCGCGATCGCAGGCTCATTTTGCAATTCGGAGCCCCACACTAATATCCGGCACAGGACGAATGTCAATCCCGAAGCCAGGGCTGTACGGCCATCTCGTCGGATCTCGTCGGGAGCGCGTCCAGGGCCCGCGAGCCCGCCCGATCCCCGCGAGCGCCAGCGGCTCGATTCCCGGCAGCGCCTGCGCCGCGCACCCCCCTCCGGTGAGACATCGAGCCCTGATCTAATTGTGATCTATGAAGAATTTAACCCCTTGCCCACAAAAATTGCTATATCCGATGGTGAATTCCCGGGAGGCAGGGAACGTCAGCCCCTCGGCGAGGGAACGTCAGCCCCTCGGCGAGGGAACGTCAGCCCCTCGGCGATCGTAGGTGAGAAGCGTCGTGCCCCCGGCCGTCCGCGCGCCGGCGCCCGACGAGCGGCGCCGATCTGTGGCCCACGGCGCACGGATCGAGTAGAAGTAGGCTGCATGTTCGCATCGCGCACGATTTTCCTGGTGGCCATCGCCCCGCTGCTGTGGGTCACGGCGGGCGCCCTGCCCGGGGGTCTGTCAGAGGCCCAGGCGCGCACCAAGCGCCCGGCGGCGGCGGTCTACGTCGTCAAGTACCGGGGATACTACAGGATCCGGCGCCAGCGGATCCGTCGGGGAGCCACCTACTTTCTCACCCGGAGCCGCCACGCGCCCACGGCGCTGCAGTGCACCGCCGACGGGCGCTACGTGCTGTATGTGAACCAGGGCACAGTCTACGCCCGCCGGGTCCGGCGGCGGGGCAAGCCAGTGAAGGTCGGCACCCTGCCCGACACCATCTGGAAGCTGTATCGGCACCGGGTCCGCAGCTTCGTCCGGGTCAGCCCCTCCGGCCGATACGTGTCGCTGCCCGACAAGCACGGCGTCTACGTCTATGACCTCGAGACCCGAAAATCCCTGCTGATCAAGCCCCCCACCTCGGCGGGAGGCGGGGACGACGATGGCAGCGGGGATGGTGACCACAAGGGCACAGGGCCAGGGCAGGGGAGCAGCGGCGGCAACGAGGGCGGCAACGAG
>CAYFWA010000327.1:0-7458 GCA_964346625.1 uncultured Myxococcales bacterium | reverse complement strand
GCTGTAATAATCCAGCTTGCTGGATTATTACAGCAAGCCGGTCGCCCTCCTCGCTCCTTGCGGGCCGGGCGCCTCGGCGCCCTCGGTGCTTCGAAGTTATTTTTGGACGAGCCCTTACTTTCGGTTGCAGTGGCGCTCGAGGTACTTGCGGGCGCCCGCCTTGCGGAAGGCCATGCAGGCGCGGCCGCGCTGGCCCACCTTGAGGTACAGGCCCCCCAGGCGGACCTGGCGGGAGGCGCTGGAGGGCGACTGGGCGACGGCCTTCTTCTGGTGATAGATGGCCGGCCAGGTCTTGCCCACCCGGGAGTAGGTGATCGAGAAGAGCTGCCGGAGCCGGGGGCTGTCCCACATCTCGAGGGCCTCGGTGAGATACTTGCGGGAGCTCACGTACTGCCCCTGGCGCATCATGTGCCGAGCCTTGTTGATGAGCTCGAGTCGCTTTTCCAGCCGCCGCTTCATCGCGGCTTTTTTCTTTTGACGCATCTCATAGAGGAACTTCTTGCGCTCCTCGCGCGACAGCTCGGCGTCGGCATCGCCGGCGTCCTGCATCGCGGCGACCGCCGCGGCGTCGGGGCCAGCGTCCCCAGTTGTCGCGGCGTCGCCCTCGTCCGGGGCCGCGGCGTCTGACGGGACTCTGGCGTCGGTGGGCGGTGTCACCGCGGCGTCGGGGTCTGCGGGGCGGGCGGCGGTCCGGGCCGCGCCACGACGCGACACCGTGGCCGCTGGGTCTGCGGTGGGGCCGGCTCCGTGCTCCGCCGTGTTCTCGGCGGTGGCGGAGGCGCCGGGCGTGTCCTCCCCAGGGGCGAGGAGCCCGAACCAGAGGCCAGCGCCGCCGCCGGCCAGCACCAGCACGGCGAGCCCCACCAGCAAAAGGACGCGAAGGGGGCGGCGCCTACCGGGCTCGGGCGCAAGGGGAGTGGCGCCGGCTACCGGTTCGGCCCCGCCGACGGGCACGACGTCGAGTGCCGCCTCGGGGCTGTCGAGGGCGGCCTCGCCCTCGGCGAGGGGCGTCGCCGGGTCGTGCTCCCCGGTTTCGGCCGATAGCTCGTCCGCGATGACCGAGCTCACCGCGTCGGCGTTGCTGGCTGGTGGGGGCGCGGCAGACGCGCCGGGGGGGGGCTGCGCGGTGGCTGCGCTCTCGGCGATAGGCGCGCCGCCGCTGGACCCCGCGGGGAAAGCGCCAGGCCCCGGGGCGGCCGCCACCCCGAGCAAGGTCTTCTGGTCGGCCTCGGGCACGACGTTGGTGGGCGCCTCATCGAACTCGTCGTCGGAGATCGTAGCAAACGCCTCGTCCACGTTGCCCTGGGCGGCTGTCGCGGGCTGCGTCTGCGGCGTGGGCGGGGACGGGGCGGTTGGCGCGGGTGGTGTCTGCGGCGCCGGTGGGGATGGGGCAGTCGGCGTGGGCGGTGTTTGCGGCGCCGGCGGGGACGGGGCCAGCGACGCGGGTTGCGCGGTTGTCGCCGGCGTTGCCCCCGCGGCGTTGGTTTGCGGCGGGGCGTTGCTGGGTACCTGTGCGGCCGGCACCCCGAACAAGGTCTTTTTCAGCGGGGTCTTGCCCTCGGCGGCCTGGCCTGCGGCTGGTGGCTTCGGGGCACTGGATGCCGAGGACGACCCGGCGTGGGGGGGCGCCTGCGCGGGCGACGCGGGCTCGGCGACGCGGGTGGGCGCGTCGTCCCCTTCCTCTGCTTCCTCTGTGGGGGCTCTCGTCACCGCCTCGGAGGCGGCCGGGGCCGCGGAGGCCGCGGAGGCCCTGGCGCTGTGTGCCACGTGAGTGGGCGCGTCGTCGAGGGATCGTCCCCTCGACGGCGCCGCGCGAGGGGGGGCCGGGGACGAGGCAGGGACGTTCTCGGCCGACGCCGTACCGGCGCGACCGGATGCGGCAACCGGCTTCGCGGGGGGGGGCTCCTCCGGGATCGGGAGTTCAGCGGAGAGTGACGTGCTGGACTCCTCGCGGATCCGGGCCAGGACCCCCGACAGATCGGCGACCGTCGTGGGATCGTCCTCGAAGGGATCGTCGCTGGTGGACGGGGGCGCCTCCAGCGCGGCCGGATCTCCGTCCCCACCAGTGCCTTCGGCCGCGGGAGCACCCGGGTCGGTCGGCGCGGGGCGCGGTGTTGCCGAGAGGGCCACCGTGGTGCGGGGCCAGGGAACGGCGGGAGGGGGGACGGTGACGGGCTGAATCCCCGTGGAGGAGGCTCGAAAGCCGACGAAGTCGTCGGGCAGCACCGCCGGAGCGATCCGGGTTCCCAGATCGTTGCCATCCTCCTGCTCGACTTCGCGCTCGAGGCGGGCCAGGGCGCGGCAAAATGCTTCCATGTGGGGGAAGCGGCGGCTCTGGTCGCTGGCAGACGCCCGCTCCAGGATCGCCTTGAGCCGCCTGGCGCCCTCGGAGGCGTCGTCGGTGGGGCGAATGCGCGACAGGAGCCGCGCGAGGGCGAACACGTCCCATCCGGCGTCCGGGTGCTTGCCCGCCTCGCCGGGCGGCCGCAGGGAGAGGCCGCGGGCGTGCGCCGGCGGGGCGCCCTCGTCCCCAGGGCCCCCGAAGGCCAGCAGTTTCGGCAGCCGCTGGCCGTCGGGCTGCTCGTGCAGGAGCACGTGCTCGGAGCACAGGTCCAGGTGCAGTACCTGCTGACTGTGGGCCGCGGCGAGGGCGAAGGACAGGTGCACCCCCAGCCGCAGCACGTCGGCGGTGAAAAACGTCGTCCGCTGCTGCAGCGCCTCGGCCAGCGTCGGGCCGGACAGCCATTCCATGGCGTAAAACAGCCCCTCGCCGTCCTGGCCGAAGTCGAGAACGTCCGCGACGCAGTCGTTGGTCACTCTGCTGGCGGCCCGGGCCTCGTGCTCCAGTCTTCGCCGTGCCTTCGGGTCGCCCTGCAGCTCGGGGCGAAGCCGCTTGATGAGCACCTTGCGATCCAGCAGGCGGTGGCGGGCCTCGAGCACGTCGCCAAGGCCCCAGCGTCCCCGGGGCTTGCCCAGCTTGTAGCGCTGCTGCAGGGCGGCGTCGGAGTCGGCCCCTGCCTGTGCCCGTACCTCGCCTTGAACCGTGTTCGCGGCCGCCGCCTCGGCTTTGGCCGGTGGCTTGGCCTCGGCTCTCGCCTCGGCTTGCGCTTCGCCCTCGGTTTCGGCTTTGGCGTGAGCATCGTTTTCGGCGAGGCCCATCTCGGCGGTCATGCGCAGGGAGCGCTCGGCGCGACGCGCCAGATTCCAGGCCACCGGGCCCCGCAGGGCGGGCCGGCCCGGCTCCAGGGTCCAGAGGTAGTGCTCCACCTCGATGATCCGGCCGATGATCTCGTTCAGGTAGGTTCGGGCGGGCTCGTCGTCCTCTTCGATGAGCAGCACGGCGGACTGCAGCCCCAGCCCCAGCGGCTTCACGCGGTCCACCCGCACCGAGAGCGTTCGCGGGGCTTCCCCCCAGTGGATGTCCACCGTGGTTCGCGTGCCCACACGCAACCGCTCCCGGGTCTCGATGACCAGGGAGGCGTTGGAGATGTCCTTGGCCAAGCCCGTGGCCTCGGTCCCCACCCGCACGGGGAACTCCACCACCACGCGGGGGTGCTGGCGTCGCTCGTTGAGCAGCTCCCGGGCGGCATCCAGGGCGGCTTCCGCGTCACCGGCGGGGACGGCGCGATCCACGTCCGGAGCGCCCAGGTCTTCCGTATCGGCAGGGGTCAGTCCTACGATCGTGGCGCCGGCGTGATCCACCGCCCGCAGGGCCGAGATCAGGTCGATCCCGCCCTCCTGCAAGGGCACCACCATCAGGCGCGGCGCGCGGGTTTCGCACAGCGCCATGGCCTCGGCGGCCCCGCTGGCATACAGCAGCGTATAGCGCGCCGCGGGGAAATGTTGCAAAAACGCCGCGAAGGTCTCTTCGTCCTCGACGACGAGGATCGGCTTGGGACTCGTAGCGGTTGGGCTCAACAAGCGCTCCCCCCGGCCTGGCCGGGGCGCTCGGGATCTCGAACGCGAACGACACCGCAGGGGCTCGGCCCCTGCCCTCGGATGCCCGGGCCTCGAGATGGCGACACGCCTGTTCGCGCCACGGGCGGCAATCGGAAGATTGTAGGCGGATCCGGGGGGCCTTGTCCAAGGTTCCGGACGTGGAAGCAGTCGAAAGCCAACCCGTTCCCATCGGGGACCGCAATGAGGCCCCGGTCACGAATAAGGTGTTCAGTTCAGGGCGCCGAGGCGCCCGGCTGGCAAGGCGCGAAGAGGGCGAATATTGCGGGATATTTAACCGATGAGCAACGCAGCCAGCCGGGATGGATCGGCGGCCTGAACGATCAGAAAATTCGTGATCGGGGCCTGAGGCTCTCGTCGCACCCACCTGCGGCTGAAAAAAAGCCTTCAACGCAACATCAGCCACGCGGCGGCGCCCAACGCCAGGGCCGCGGCGGTCAGGCCCCCGGCGGCCCACAGCCACGGCGGCACCGCGGTGGGCAGGGGAGGCAGCACGATGTCGCTCTGCTTCTGCTGAGCGGCCTGCAGCAGGGCCTTGAGCTGCTGCGCCTCCTGGATGCGGTGGTCGGGGTTCTTGGCCAGGCAGCGCATCACCACGGGATCTACCAGCGCCGGGAGCGTCCCCGCGGGCTCGGGCGGGACCTGGGAGGCCAGCGGGGGGGCTTCCTCGTTGAGGACCTTCTGGACGAGGTCGAATACCGATCCCCCGTGGAAAGGGGGGTGGCCAGCGATCATCTCGTAGAGGATGGAGCCGACGGCGTACAGGTCGATGCGCTCGTCCACCTTCTGGCCACGGATCTGCTCCGGTGGCATGTACTCCGGGGTCCCCACGGCGCAGCCGGTCCGGGTGTGCAGGAAGGGATCCTCCTCGTACATGAACTTCGCGAGCCCGAAGTCCAAGACCTTCACCACGGGGTAGGGGTCGTCTCCCCCCCCCACCAGGAAGATGTTGCCGGGCTTGAGGTCCCGGTGGGCCAAGCTTCGGCGGTGCATGGCCGCCAGGGCATCGCACACCTGGATCATGATGTCGAGCGCCTGCTGCGGGGGGAGCGCTCCGCGGCGCTGCAGGCACGCGGCGAGGTCCTCTCCTTGGAGCAGCTCCATCACCAGGATCGGCGGGTGCTCCTCGCTATGGACCAGATCGGTGATTTCGAGCACGTTCGGGTGCCGGGCCCGGTTCACGGCCTGGATCTCGCGGGCGAATCGGCGGACGGCCTCGGGGCGGGCGCAGTACTCGGGCAGCAGCACCTTGACGGCCGCGGTGTGGCCGTGCACCAGGTTCTCGGCGCGGAAGATGCTCGCCATGCTCCCCCGGCCGATGACCTCCAGCAGGCGGAAGCCTCCGAGCTCGGCGCCCACGTCGATGGGGACGCGCTCGTTTCTCGGTGGGGGGGCCAAAGAAGCGTTCAAGGTGATCTCCGCGTTTGCGATGTTCGGGAAAGGCTGCCAGGTGAGGATCGTTCAAGCTCGTCCGGTTCGCTGCGGTATCCAAGCGGATACACGCTGGAACCGCAGAGATCCACAATAGCAGACCGAGCGGGCGACGTACTATAATATGCCTTACGGCCGCTGCTGCAATTGTACGCGTTTACGGAACCGGATGGGTGCGCAATAGGCCAGGTGAAGATGAGATATCGACGATTTTCCGGCTTCTTGGCTATGTGCGTCATCAGCGGCCTGGGCTGCGAGCCGTCACCCGGCACCTCCCGCGACGCCCGATCCGTCGCGTCTCGGGACGAGGCGCGACGTGGGTCACGGGCGACCCCACCCGACGATGGTGATGGCGCGAGCGGGGTCCCGACGTCGGGCCGGGCGTCGGCCTCGGCGCTGGCCTTGGCGTCCGCGGGGCGGCTGCTGGTGATCGCCATCGAGGCCGGGGGGCTCCGCCTCGTGCACCAGCGCTCGCTGGCGACCCGGCCGCGGCCGAGGCGCCGCGCGCCGCGGCACTGGCGCGGCCGTTGGGTGGTGCTGAATCGGCAGGGCGGCCGCCTCGCCCGCGGCGCCTTTCCCCTGCAGCGCCGCGTGCACGCGCTGTTCGACTCCATCGCCGGCCCCGCCACGCCCGCCGTGGCCCCGCGGCGGGTGCCGGTGGTCTGGCTTCGCGTCCCCACTGGGCCGGGTGCCGCGCGACTGCAGCTATGGGAGAGCGGGCGAGCCCGGACCGGCGAGACCCGAGGGAGAGCCGACCGCCACCTGCTGGGGGAGCTCGGCCTATGAACGGGTACATCCGGATCGGTTGGTGGCTGGGGCTGTTCTGGGCCCTGTCCGCTCGGCCGGCCAGCGGGGCGAGCCTGCTGGAGGAGGTGGCGCACACCGGCCCCGCCGGCAACCGAATCGATCTGGTGATCACCGGTGATGGCTACACCACGGCCGAGGCCGAGGCATTCCGTCAGGACGCCGATGACCTGCTGGCAGATCTTTTTGCCGAGCCCCCCTGGAGCGCCTACGCGGGGCTTTTCAACCTGTACCTCGTGGTTACCGAGTCAGCCGAGAGCGGCGCGGACCATCCGTCCGAGGGGCGGTACGTGGATACCTTCTTCGAGGCCGAGTACGGATACTACGGCATCGAGCGGCTCATCTACGCCGACGAGGGGCGGATCGTGCAGGTGGTCAGCGAGCTGCTTCCCGCCGTGGACCAGATCGTGTTGCTGGTCAACGATCCGGCGTACGGGGGATCGGGGGGGGGCGTCGCCATGGCCAGCACGCACCCGGACGCGGTGTACATCGTGCTGCACGAGCTCGGCCACTCCATGGCCGGGTTGGCCGACGAGTACACCGATCCGTACCCGGCCTACCCGCCGGGGGACCCGGAGCCCAACGTCGATTTCGACACGGCGCTCGATCTCATCAAGTGGCGGGCCTGGATCGAGCCCACCACCGCGCTGCCCACGCCGCTGTCGGCCGCGGTGGGACCCTACCAGCCGGTGGGCGCCTACGAGGGGGCCCGCTATCTCGCGGAGGGGATCTACCGCCCGGCCCCCCACTGTCTGATGCAGCAGCTCGTCTACCGGTTCTGCGACGTGTGCAACGAGGCCATGACCCTCGGCTTTTACGGCTGGGTGGAGCCGGTGGACACGGCCGAGCCTACCCTGGTGGAGATTATCGTGGACCGCGGCGTGCCGGCGACCCTGCCGGTGCGCTTCTCTGTGCAGGGACCGGTGGTGGACCCGCCGGCCCAGCGGGAGGTCGTCTGGACGCTGGACCGCGCCGGGGCGCCCGAGACGCTGGGCACGGGAGCGGTGCTGGACCTCGATCCGAACGCGCTGGAGCTGCCCAACGGTACCTATCCGCTTACGGCCACGATTACCGATGGGACCCCGTGGGTTCGTACGGATCCCGATGGGCTTTTGACCACGCAGCGGCAGTGGACGGTGACCGTGGTGGGGAGGGCGTTGGATGCGGGGGTGGCGGAGCCGGACGCCGGCGATGCCGAAGGCCCACACGTATGATGGTGCCCGTCGGCGCGATCTCCTCGTCCTGATCCGCAGTCAGGTAGATATC
>CAYFWA010000326.1:2855-7501 GCA_964346625.1 uncultured Myxococcales bacterium | reverse complement strand
GCCGGCGCAGCGGCGAGAGCCGGCGCAGCGGCGGGAGCCGGCGCAGCGGCGGGAGCCGGCGCAGCGGCGGGAGCCGGCGCAGCGGCGAGAGCCAGCGCAGCGGCGAGAGCCGGCGCAGCGGCGAGAGCCAGCGCGGAGGGGCGCAGCGCGGCGGGGCGCAGCGAAGCGGGGCGCAGCGAAGCGGGGCGCAGCGTGGAGGGGCGCAGCGCGGCGGGGTGCAGCGCGGCGAGGCGAATCGGTGGGGCGGGGGGCTACTGGCCGCGGCGCTCGGCGTGGTGGCAGCGTGGGGGACGGGGGCGTGCGATGTGCCCCACAAAAAGACGCCCTTCCGCAAGGAGCTGGCCGAGCGCCGGGAGCGGGAGCGGGAGCTGGCGCGGCTCGACGCGGGGTTGGGGGCCGGGGCGGGCTTCGGGATCACAGGCGGCGCCGCGGCGAGTGAGCGGAAACGGCCCCGCAAGCGGCCGCGGGCCGAGGTGCCCCGGGAAAAGCGGCTGGTGATCGCCATGGATCACGAGCCGAAACACCTCAACCCGCTTTTGCGCATCTCCCCCTGGGGCTACCGGGTGGCGATGTACAACCTCTACGAGCCGCTGCTGCGGCGGGACCCGGAGACTCACCAGCCGGTGCCCCACCTGGCCACGCGGTGGACCGTGTCGCCGGACGGCAAGATCTACCGCTTCACCCTGCGCAAGGACGTGCGCTGGCACGACGGCAAGCCCTTCAGCTCCCGGGACGTCTGGTACACCCTCGGCCGGATCCACGACAAGGGCACCCCCATGGGGCCCTTTCGCAAGGCGCTGATCAACGAGTTTCACCAGGTGGATCCGCTGTCGCCCCACGAGGTGCGCATCACCCTGGCGCGGCCCAACAGCTACCTGCTGGATCACCTGTGCGAGGTGCCCATCCTGCCCTACCACCGGCTGGGCCGCTCGGTGCGCCGCGGCAGCCGCATCTCCCGCCGCCCGGTGGGCACGGGCCCCTTCCTGTTCGACGGCTGGACGCGCTCCAAGGAGATCCGCCTGGTGCGCAACGAGCGCTACTGGGGGGGCGTCCCCGCGGTCCAGGAGGTGGTGTTCCGCTGGATCCGCGACCCGGCCAAGGCCCTCACCGACCTGAAGCGGGGGGTGGTGGACGTGCTGCCGCAAGTGGCTCGGCAGCACTACCCGGATCAGCTCACCGCCTGGGCCCAGCGGCGCTTTCGCCAGGTGTGGTCCGAGCCGCCGGGGTTCGACATGTTCCTTTGGAACACCCGCCACCCTGTCCTGTCGGACTTCCGCGTGCGCCGCGCCTTCACCATGCTCATGGACCGGGCGCGGATCATCAAGGAGGTCTACCACGACCTGGCGCGGCCGGTGGCCGGGCCCTTCTGGCGTCCGGCCGGGCTGGGGGACCCGAAGCTCGAGCCCTGGCCCTACGATCCGGTGCACGCCCGCAACCTGCTGGACAACGCGGGCTGGCGGGATCGGGACGGGGACAAGATCCGCGACCTGAACGACCGGCCCATGCGGGTGGTGCTGCTGCGGCCGGTGACCTCCACGGTGATGGACGACGAGCTCAAGGTGATGGTGGCGGAGTTCAAGCGCAGCGGCGTCGCCCTGGAGCCGGTGCAGACCGACTGGCGGCGCCTGATGCGCCTTTTGCGCACGGGCAAGTTCATGGGCGCGGCGCTGTCGTGGCGCGGGCGCCCCGCCGAGGACCTGAGCCCCCTGTTTCACTCCGCCGGGGAGCAGAACTACGGGAAGATGGGCAGCCTCGCCATCGACAAGCTGCTGGGCAAGATGCGGGTCTCCACCTCCCGGGAGCGCCGGGCCGAGTACTCGCGCAAGCTCGAGCGGGCCCTGTGGGCGCAGCAGTCCATGACGTTCCTACACGGCCCCCGCACCCTGATGCTGATCCACCGCCGCTTCGATCACGTGGTGGTGAGCAGCGAGTGGCTGCACATCGACAAGCTGCGTATCGTGGATTTCGACGACCCGGCTCACGGCCGCGGCGTCCGGGTGGGCGCGGGCGCCCGCCCCGCCGCGCGACCCCGGCCTTCACGCTGAGGGGGCGCTCACGAACGAGGCGTTCCGTTGCGGGCGCCGGAGACCGAAGCGGGGTTCGGATGCAAGACGACCTGCTCCCCCTCACGCGGTCAAGCCGCGGCGCCGGCCCCGGCGTCGGCTTCCGCTTCGTCACGGGGTAGGTCCGTGAGGCCGAGCGCGGAGACCACGCGCGGCACGAGGTCGGACCATCCCAGGGGCATGAAGTGCAGCCCCTGAACCATGGATTGGATCTCGCGCACCAGCCGCAGCGTCATCGCGGCGGCCTTGTCTCGCCGCTGCGCCTTGTCGACGCTGCCGATCTCCTCGATCCACGCGTCGGGTACGGTGATACCCGAGACGTGCTGGTTCATGAAGCGCCCCATCTGGGGCGACTTGAGCACCACGACGCCGGCCTGGATGGGCACGCCCCAGCCCTCGGTGTGCTGGACCAGGGCCTCTAGGTTCCGCGGATCGTAGACCGCCTGGGTCTGGAAGAACTGGGCGCCGGCCTCCACCTTCTTTTCCATCTTCATGAGCTGCAGCGCCAGCGGCTCGAAGCTCGGGTTCACCACCGCGCCGAGGGCCAGGTCCGTGGGCTGCGACAGGGCGTTGCCGTTCATGTCGCGGCCCTCGTTGAGGCCGCGGGCGATGCGCAGGAGCTGCACGGAGTCGATGTCGAACACCGGCTTGGCCTGGACGTGATCCCCCAGGGAGATGTGATCCCCGGTGAGCAGCAGGGCATTTTCGATGCCCAGCGAGCAGGCGTTGAGCAGATCGGACTGTAGGGCGATGCGGTTTCGGTCCCGGCAGGTGAGCTGAAACACGGGCTCGAAGCCGAGCCCCTTGAGGTGCACCGACGAGGCCAGCGAGCCCAGCCGCATCACGGCGCTCTGGTTGTCGGTGACGTTCACCGCGTGGACCCAGCCCCGCAGGGTCTCGGCCTCGTTGGCGCAGGCGGGCGCGGCGTCGCCGCGGGGGTGGGTGCACCCCTTGGTGGGGCCGATCTCGCCGGTGATTACGAAGGTTCCCTTTTCAAAAAGCGTGGTGAGCTTCATTTCCCTGTTTTCCCCGAGTTCCTCAAAAGAGGTGTGTGGTGACTGCTCGAGGCGGTAGCCTCGTTTCATTGGTTGAGGCGTTGTCCTCGTCTCGTGGCTTCGTTCGCTCGAGCCAAAAGGCTCGCAACTCCTACGACACCTTGCCTCGCTTGATGTCCAGCTTGCGGGGCTTGGCCGCCTTGGACTGGTCTTTGGGCGCCACGTACTCGCGCAGCCGATCCAGCTCGCCCAGGGCCGCCAGCCGGTGATAGATCTGCACCCAGGCGCAGTCGCGCTCGGGGTCCACCTCGCAGCGGCCATCCTGGGCGCCCCCGCAGGGACCGTTGAGCAGGCTCTTGGCGCAGCGGGTCACCGGGCAGATGCCTCCGGTGTCGTTGAGCACGCAGGCGCCGCACTCCTGGCACTGCTCCACGGCCAGCTCGCCGATCTGGATGGTGTCCATGTGGCCCACCGAGTCCAGGGCCACCTTCACGGGCTTGGTGAAACCGTACCCCTCGGTGACCTGCCGCGTGATCTGCACGGCGCCTCCGCAGCCGAGCACGCACAGGGCATCCGCCTCGGCGAGGGTCTCCTGCAGCGGGTCGAGCACCTTGCGGGTCTTTTCCACGTAGCAGGTGCGCTCGGGGGTGACCTCGAGCAGCGTCTCCTTGCCTTGGTCACGCAGGGTCTGGGCGAGCTCGGCCACCTGCTGCTCGCCGCCGGTGCGCGAGACCCGGGCGCAGCCGTTGCAGCCCACCACGGCGATCCGCTCGTGCCCCCGCAGGGCGTCGAGCACCTCCTGAAGCGGTTTTTTCACGGTTCCGATCATGTCTTCCTTTCCTGCCTCCGTGCGCTTGACTCTGGGCTTGGTCGTAGCTTGGAACGGGCTCGAGGGGATTTTCTGGCCTCGGGGCCTCGTGTATGGAGAATCCACGATCCGTGCCAGCGGCGCACGGATCTAAACACCCTGGATTTACATGGCAATTATAGTGAAGTGTTTCACTGTATATTGTTGCAAGCCCGTGGATGTGCAACAGATGCAATGGTCATGCAACGGCTGCAACAAAACGGCAGGTCGCGAATGAGGGAAGTCGGGAGGGTAAGGAAGCCGAACGGCGCTCCCCGTTTTCCGAAAAATTGGCCGGTTATCGGCAAGCGGGCTAGGATCGGTTGGATGGACGCTCGATTGTGGATTCGGGTCCGGGTCCGGGTCCGGGCCCGGGCACGCGCCGCGGCAGTCGGATGGCCGGCGATCCTGGCCGCGGCGGTGCTGGCAGTGGCGGGCGCGACCGCCGCCCTGCCGGCGACCGGGTGCGAGTCCAAACGTGAAAAGGCCGGGACCCTGGACGAGGATCGGCAGCCGTCTTCTGAGACGGCGGGGGCGACGGGCAAGGGGGCTCGCGCAGTGGACCGCCTGGTCTTCCCGGGAGGCGAGGGCCGCCCCCCGCAGACGCTGCGGGAGGTGATCGACGACCTGCGCGCCCGGCTGGCGCGCATCGAGCAGCACGGCACGCGGCCGGACGCCGAGGCGGTGGCCGGGGCGTTGGCCCGGCGCCCGGAGCTGGAGCTGCGCGGCCCGCGGGGGCCC
>CAYFWA010000326.1:0-2755 GCA_964346625.1 uncultured Myxococcales bacterium | reverse complement strand
GGCCCGCGGGGGCCCGCCGGGCCCAAGGGCCCCCAGGGGGTGCAAGGCACCCAGGGCCCCCAGGGGCTCCAAGGCCCCCGAGGGCCGCAGGGCCCGGCGGGCCCGAAGGGAGATCCCGGCGCCTACGCCACCAAGGCCGACCCCTACGTGCGGCGGGGCAAGCTCACCATCGGGCCGGGCCAGTATGGCGCGGCGGTGGCTTCGTGTCGGCACCCGCGCGACGTGCTCATCACCGGCGGGTGCCGCGCCCGGCCGGCGTGGGTGGGCGCCCTCACGCAGGCCACCCCGGAGAACATGCTCGACAAGCAGGCCCGCGCGACCTGGCGCTGCGAGTACCGCAACGTCTCGGCCCAGATCACGCTGCAGGCCACGGCCGAGGTCTACTGCATCACCGTGAGATGAGCTGAGCTGAGGTGAGCTGAGCTGAGCTGAGCTGAGCTGAGCTGAGGTGAGCTGAGCTGAGGTGAGGTGAGCTGAGGTGAGGTGAAGGGAAGGGTCAGGGTGCGGGGCAGGATGCGCCCTCTACTCGAGCACGGCGCCGCCGAGGCGGAAGACGACGTCCACGGGGTCGGCGTCCACGTCGTCCAGGGGCCACGGCTCGGGGCTGCGCTGGTACACGCGCACGCGGTAGCGGCCCGGGGCGAGGTAGCGGTGCCCGCCGCCAAGCTCCATGGCGAGGGCGGGTGGGGAGAGCTCGGCGTCGGGGCTGGCGCTCAGCGCCTCGGCGGGGCCCAGGTAGAGCTGACCCGAGGTTACCTGCAGCTCGCCGCGGTGGATCTCGGTGTAGCGGCCGCGCTCGGACCGTGCCAGGGGGCGGCTGGTGAGGCGGATCCAGGTGGGGATCGCGGCGGCTTCGCCAGAATCGCCGGTCCCCGCGGCCTCGCCCGCTTCGGCCACCGGGGCCAGGGCCAGGTGCCCCGCGGCGAGGGCCGGTCGCAGGGCGCTCGAGTCGGTATACCAGTCCCACGGCCCCCGGCTGAGCCGGTCGGCCAGGGTGACCGTGTCGAACAGCGCCACGGCCCCGGCCCCGGTGGCGCAGCAGATCAGGGCGTCGGCGAAGTCCGGATCGCTGGCCGCGGCGCCCGGTCGGGGGCCGGAGCGCAGCGCCTCGGCTGGGCCCTCGGCTTCGGCCGCGGCCGCGGCCGCGGCCCCGGCCGCGGCCGCGGCCCCCGAAGCTTCAGCCCAGTCGGCCCACCAGGGATCCAGGGTGGACGCGTCGAGGTGCAGCCCCGCGGACAGCACGGCCTGGCGCTGCTCGGGCTCGGGCCATTCGGCCTGCTCGGCCCGTCGGCGGGCCTCCTCGGCCATCTCGGCCAGGTCGTCGCGCTCCTCGCCGGGCTCCAGGGCCGTGAGGCTCTCGTAGATGACCTCCAGACAGCGCGGATCCGGCTCCCCGATGCGGGTCTGGGTGTCGCGCGCGAGGGTGAGGGCGTCCTCGAAGGCGCTCAGCCGGTAGGCGGCGCGCATGGCGAGCAGGCGCGATTCGATCACCGCGGTGGCCCCCGGGGCCTGCTTCATGGCCGCCTGGTAGGCCTTGAGGGCGGGCCCGGTGCGTCCCTCGAGCTCGTGCTCGGCCGCCTGCACCAGGGGCAGGTCGCCGTACAGGGTCCGCGCCTGTTGCATCAGGGCGGTCCGGCCCGGCACCTCGCCCTCGAGGTGGGCCTGCAGGGCCATCACCAGCCGGCCCGGGGTGGCGGCGCCGCCCTCGAGCAAGGGGGTGAGGCGTTCCAGGGTGTCGTGGGAGCGCCCCTGCCAAAAGGCCAGCAGCGCCTCTACGTCCAACAGGGCCGGGTCGCCGGGGTGTCGGGCGAGGCCCTGCTGTAGATAGCCGCGGGCCACCGCCGGGCGGAAGCGCTGCACCACGTGGGCGTGGGCGAGCTGCGCCCAGCCCTGCGCCTCCAGGGCATCGTCGCCGTGGGTGGCCTTCAGGTACAAGAGCACCCCGAGGCTCTCCTCGAGGTGGCCGGCGCCGTAGAGCAGCCCGGCGTGCTGGCGCAGGGCCCAGGACGGCTCGCCGCCCAGGGCCAGCACGCGCTGGGACAGCGCCAGCGCTCCGGCGAAGCCCCGGTGGGCCACCGCGCTGGGGATGAGCTGGGCGGCCACCGCGGCGTCCTCGGGGCGCTGCTGCATCAGCCGGCGTCCGGCGCGCAGGGCAAAGCGGTGGTTCCCCGTGGCGACGGCGTCGGCCAGGGCTTGCTCGAGCTCGTCGTCGCCGCCTTCCAGGGTCCAGTCCGAAACGGTGTAGCCCGCCTCCAGGTGGTCGTTGACCTGCTCGCGGAGAGCCAGGCTCACCGGACTCGTCGTGACCTGGCTCACCCAGCGGCGTCGGGCCGCGGGATCCGACAGGCTCAGGTACAGCCCCGCCTCGAGGCTCACCTCCCGCTGGTCGCCGTCGCGCTCGAGCACCACGCGCAGGGCGTGCTCGAGCTCCTCGTCGCGCGGGCAGGCCTGCCGCTCGCCCGCGTGGCGGGCCCGGGTGTCCGCGTCGAGCTCGGCATCGTCGACGCGATCCAGGGTGCGCAGGCAGGCCTCGCGATCCCCGGCGCGGCGGTGCAGATGCGCCAGGGCCACCTGCACCGGGGGGAGGTCGAGCCCGGCGGCCACGGCGGCCTCGAGCTCCCCGCGCCCGGCGGAGGGATCCGCCGCCACCAGGGCGAAGACGGCCGCCAGGAAGGGATCGGCGTCGGCGACGTTGGCGTTGTCGGCGACGTTGGCGTTGTCGGCGACGTTGGCGTTGTCGGCGACGTTGGCGTTG
>CAYFWA010000325.1:3971-7508 GCA_964346625.1 uncultured Myxococcales bacterium | reverse complement strand
GGGTGGCCCGGTGTGGGGGCTGGCGTGGGGTGGCCCGGATCGGGGGGCGGCCCGATACAGGGTGAGGGTGACAAAGCGGCGCCGGGGCGAGAGGCCGGCGGCGAGGTTTGGATCATAGGGGCGGCTGCGAAAGCGGACGCGGCGCACCGGCGTCAAGGTGAAGGCCTGGCGCACCAGCGCGCACACCGGGGCGATGGGCTGGCGAGGGTCCTTCTCGGCCCAGCAGGGCAACCCCTCA
Organism: uncultured Myxococcales bacterium; assembly: GCA_964346625.1. Lineage (GTDB taxonomy): Bacteria > Myxococcota_A > Polyangia > HGW-17 > JAJRWW01 > CAYFWA01. Next base: position 7,270 of record CAYFWA010000325.1, on the reverse strand, counting down.
TAGTAGTAGAGACAGGCCGGCGGGTGGCGCCGCAGGCGGCGCAGGTCCGCGGACAGCCGGGGCGGGGCGTCGGCGTTGGCCTCGGCGTTGGCCTCGGCGTTGGCCTCGGCCTCGGCGTCGGTTTCGGCGTCGGCCTCGGCGTCGGTTTCGGCGTTGGCCTCGGGCGTGCGGTGTCCCGCGAGCACCGTGACGAAGCGCTGCCGCACGCGCCCCTTTTCGAGGTGCAGGCCCATGCGCGCGAAGCGCGCGTGGTGATCTCGCTTCGGGCCGCCGAGGTACTCCACCACGGTGCAGCCCGGGGGCACCGACGGCCAGACGCGCTGTACGAAGCGGTGCTCGCGCAGGTCGTTGAAGCCGATGTCGCGCTCGAAGGGCAGGTGGATCACCGGGAGGCACACCAGGTAGATTCCCGCGAGCAGCGCCAGGGGTCGGCTCCAGCCATACAGCGCCGGGAGCGCCACGGCAGCCAGCAAAAGCAGCGGCAGGGCCTGCGGCAGGCTGTAGCGGGCCTGCACCGCCGGGGTGGGGCCGAAGCCGTACAGGGCGGCGTAAAACACGCCCAAGGTGCAAAGCAGCCACAGCAGCAGCGTCCGGTGGCCCCGACGCCACAGCAGCACGCCACCGGCGAAGGCGGCCAGCAGCAGGGGCGTGGGCGTGATGCGAGGGTTGAGCCAGACGTTGCGCACCGGATCGAACAGCGTCTCGAGCCCATAGGTCACCCAGCGGAGCGTGGCGGCCTCCTGGGACACCTGGCGCGCGTACTCGGGCGCGAACACGAGCGCCACGTGCGCCGCGGCCAGCAGCAGCACCACCGCCGCCACCGAGTAGCGCACCAGCCGTCGGCGCCCCTCGATGCTTCCCCGCCGTCGCTCCTCGGGGGCCCCTCGCTGTCGCCCGTTGCGGACAGCCCAGATCGCCAGCGCGGCGGCGGGCAGGGCCCAGAGCCAGTTGAGGGGCCGGAGCTGCAGCAGCCACCACAGCACCACGGGCAACGCCACGGCGGCCCCGATGCGCCACCGGCGGGACGCGTCGGCAACCACGAGGTGCACCAGGACGAGGGCCGTGGCCGCCAGCGTGAGGCTGTGCACGAAGGGGGTCTCGCTGGCGGAGAAGCGGATGTGCAGCGGCAGCGCGGCCAGCAGCGCCGCGGCCGCCAGTGCGGCGCGCGGGCGTCCGAGCACCGACCGCGCCAGCACGAACAGGGCCAGGGGGGCCAGGGCGGCGTAGAACAGGGTCGTGAAGGTGATCACGTCCGACAGGTGGATCGTCTCCCCCCAGGCTCGGTTCCAGGCGGCGAGCGCCGGTCCGTAGAAGATCGCCCGCGGCAGCGCGGCCAGGCGCTGGAAGGGCCACGCGCCCATGGACACCTCTGGCGAGATCAGCAGCCTGATCCCGACACCGGCTACGCAGACGATCCCCAGGGCCGCCGCCATCCAGTGAGGCTCGCCCCGGAGCTGCCGTGCGGCCAGCCCCAACAGCAAGAGCAACAGCGCGATGGAAAACAGCGTCCCGTCGAGGGGGTAGCGCGCCCAGGACCGACTCCGATCGGGGCCGGCGGTCAAGCGATAGAAGCCGCCCGGGTCGTTGCGCTGCACCGCGGCCAGCAGCCGGTCCACGGCCCGCTTCCCCGTCGGGCTTCCGCCGTGCTGACGAGAGACCACCGCGAAGCTCCGGCTCACCTCCCGCCCCGCCGGCGCCAGGCGCGGGTGGGTCAGCGTGAAGCCGGCGCGGTGCTTACCCGGACCGCGGATCTCCACCCGGATGGCGGAGCGCTGGATTCGGATGCCCCACAGCCGCCAGCCGGGGACGACCTCGTCGCCCAGGCGGTGGGGAGCGAACAGCCGCTGTACCTCGGTTTCGCGCCCCGGCTCGATCACCGGCTCCCGCGCGGGCGCGATCACCAGCTCCCGCGCGGGCGCGATCACCAGCTCCCGCGCGGGCGCGATCACCAGCTCCCGCGCGGGCGCGATCACCAGCTTTTCGTCGGTCGATCTTGCCGTTCGCGCTTGCCCCGTCGCGGGCAGCAGCAGGCCCAGCCCGAGCACCAGCCACCCGCTCGGCCAGTGGCACGTTGGCCGGCTCCGCGGCGAGCTCGGCGGTCGGCTCGGCGTGCGGCGCCGCAGCCGACGACGTTTCAGCGAGGGCATCGACCCACTATCGTCCCGTTCATGGGTTCCCGGCAAGAGTTGGAGGCCGCACGAGCGCCAGCAGCGGCGGGGCGGGGCGTGCTCGCTACCGCCCGAACAGCCGGTCGGCCTGCTCGATGATGTCCTCGCAGCCCGTGGTGGGATCCACGCGCACCGCCACGAAGGTGGAGTCCACGTCGGGCGACTGGGTCACCACCGGGGTGATGGAGGCGATCACGTCGGCCTCGTCCGACGTGCAGCGGCGCACCGGCCCCCCGCCGAGGGGCTCGATGCGGCAGCTCACCACCGAGATCTCCATGCCGAAGCGGGCCGTGCCCAGGATTAGATCCGGGGAGGCCACCAGGCCGTCCATCACCACCCAAGAGCGCAGGGTGGCGTAGACCTCGTCGACGTTGAGGGCGGGGAAGTTGTGAGCCAAAAAGGTCACCGCGGGCTTGCCGTCCTGGTCCTGGTCGAACACGCAGCGGGTGTCGGTGGCCGAGGTGCAGCTCTGGGTGGACAGGTCCGACGGCAGCGGATCGTCCATCACGTCCACCAGCCGCGCCGCCACCACGATTACGTTGGGATCGGTCAAAAAGCCATCACAGGTCTCGTAGCCTGTGACCGAAAAGCCCGTCCCCGGTGGCGGTACGTAGGACAGCGCGCCCGGGGCGAGCTCCAGGGCGCTCGGCTCGGCCTGCCCCGGGATGTGCACCTGGGGCACCTCGAGGTGGCACATCTTGAGATCCATGCGCCCCGTGGTCTGGCCGGTCTGGCCCGGCTCGGGCGAGAACTCGGCCCACCCGATGGCCGAGGCCATGGCGTCGGCCTCCACGATGCCCGCCGAGCTCAGGTGCAGATACTGCACGACCTTCACCGCGAAGCGCCCCCGCGGCTCCCCCTCGCCGCCCGGGTTGAAGGTCCACGCCTGTCCGCAGCTCAACCCCCCGTCCACCCCCGGGGGCGTCGCGTTGGAGCTCGCGCAGGGCGGCTCCTCCCCTTGCCCCGCGAGCCCGCAGGCCCCCAGCGCCCCGACCATCCCCAGCAGGGGGACGAGCCGGGTGAGCCAGGACAGCGGTGTCTTTCGGCGAGAGGCAGTCATCACGGAGCGAGTCGATACGGAGCGAGTCGATACGGAGCGAGTCGATACGGAGCGAGTCGATACGGAGCGAG
>CAYFWA010000325.1:0-3871 GCA_964346625.1 uncultured Myxococcales bacterium | reverse complement strand
ATACGGAGCGAGTCGATACGGAGCGAGTCGATACGGAGCGAGTCGATACGGAGCGCAGCGCGCTCCGCCTCAGCATAGCAACGGATGGCTTGTATGAAATCTGTTTTTTCAGATAGGACTGTAAGCACATGGAAAGACAGAATTTATAGGAAGACAGGTCCGGTATGTCGCGGCCCTCGCTGCCTATTTCATCAATGGTGTCCGAGGGGAAGCAGTGAAAGCGACGCAGAAGGTGATTACGGGGCGACTGCTCGCTGGGGGCATGGAGCCCGAACAGGTGGCGGAGCGGTCTTGGCTTAGTGGCGGCCTTTTGGTCCCCCTACCGACGCGGCCTGCCTCACGACAATGAGCTGCCGTAGGTCGTCACGACTGTAGAGCGGGAGGAGGTAGTTACGGATTCGACTCTTCGTCCGGACGCTGCGCGTCAGATCCCAGTATCCGATTGGACACGTCCCGCAGCCAGCGAATGAACCCTGACACGGACCGGAAATCGTTTGGCTCCAGAACGTAGAGCCCGGCCTGGCGGTCTTGCTGCCAGTTGTCATCGTCGGGGCGCCGAACCTGGATTCGGGCCTGGAAGTGCGGACCCCGGCCTGGATCCCGAAGCGCGTCAGGGCTATCGAAACAGTGAACCAAATGATCAGCGAGGCTCTTGAGCCGGCGCCTCTCAGCCCGAGGTAGGGCCCTGTGCGCCTTGTCATTCTCCACAGCGCTTCGCAAGGTACGGGCGAGGATCAGCTTGCTGTACAGGTCGAGCCGTTCGATCTGTTCGTCGTCACAGGTGGCGAGCCAGCGCAGGAGCTCGACAGGCTGATCGAGGCGCTCGAAGAGCTCCTGTCGGACATCCTCTTGTTCTTGGTCTTCGGTGGTTCCATCCACCATGCCGCCCGGCTCGATCAGAACCTGGAGCTGGGGCCTCTCCGTCGGCGGGGTCATTGCGGGCTCGAAGTGCAGAGCCACCGGGAGCTCGTTGCTGGCCCGCGCCATCGACAGCTCGAGCTCTGGCATGACATGCCCCTCGAGCAGACGGGATCCACGGGTGTCGAAGTACAGATCTCCCTTGACCGGAACCGAAGAGCTCAGCCACGGAGTGACCTCAGAGAGCCCGATATTGAAACGCGGCGCGCTCATGATCCAATAATAGCAGACAGAGGGGTTCAAAGCCACTTGGTCTGAGGGGCGGTCAAACGGGCCAACCATCTAGATATGCGCTGTTACGCGGGATTGCGATCCCCTCCTGGCTCATCCACCGGTGGTTGAGCCGGAGGCTCATCAGGGGGCTCATCCTCGCCGCGTTCAAGATCTTCTCCGAGCGTTTCAGCGGCAGCCTCGGCGTGACCTTTTACCGTTTCCACTTGCCGCCTGGACTTCTCCATATTCCTCGCATCGGCAACGAGGGTTGCTACTCTCTCGGCGACTGTCTCCAAGGTCAGTTGGGGTAGATACTTCTCTTCGAACGCCGAGATGATGTCCTTTTTCGCTTGATCGTTCAGTTCTGCAAACACCCCCTCGTGTTTTTCACTCGTTATCACTCCGACCGATGTCGGTGCGAGCAGTCGCTCGGCGATGGCCAACACGAGGCGACGCGCGATGTCCAGCCCGAAGTCGTTTCTCCGACTGCTCGGAAACTCGTCGCGCGCGAGACGAACGGCGAGATCCTCGAGGTTTTTCGCGTCGCTGATGCTCCCCTCCGGCTCGAACCGCCTCGGAGCCGACAGCGCACCCGCCTGGCCGAAGCTTTCGCAAATACGGGCCACGAGCCTCCATTTGAGGTCGCCCCTGTCTTCATCGGCCATGCCTGTATCAGCAGTCCCGCTGGAGCCAATCTGCCTGAGCAGTTCCTTGTAGCTGCCCCGATGCTGGAACCATAGCTTTACCGACTCCCCTGGGACGTTGGCAAGCGCGTCCATTCCGCCACCCGGCTGCGGTTGCGTCACGCAGGCTTCGAATGCGGCTCAGTCGACCAAGGGGACATACACGTGGCGAGAGAAGATGCTCCTAAGCTTTGGGTCCATCTCGTAGACCTCGTCCTGCCACTTCTCCTCCAGGGACACGCCGCCGATGACCACTGCCGAGATGCCGCGATCGGAAAACAGGATCTTGAGCCGCTCCACCACCTGCTGGGCCTTTCGGATCGGATCCGCTTGCACAGTGGAACCAAGGTTGTGCAGCGTTGCAGCGAACCTACCCTCCTCGCTTGGGCTCTTCGACGCAAGACGAATAGAATCTAAAGGTTGCTCCCATCGGAACATGCCATCAACGATGTGCGTTTCGCTTTCTGTCTGGGCACCCGGCAACTTGTCGAGCTCGTCGAAGACGTACACGAGGTGGACCTGCTTGCCATCAGAGTCGTGCAAGACGCGCTGGATCCGACGCGCAACCTGCTCCTTGAGGCGACGGAGCCGGATACGCAAGCGCTTGAGGTCGGCCTCCTGGCCGCCGAGCGGCATCTCGGTCAAGCGCGCGCCGATCTCGAGGAGCTCATCCTCGGCTTCTTCCACCGAAATCGAGGGACAGGCGAGCTTGAGGGTTTCGGAAAACTCCACCTCCTGCTGTCCAGTGACTTCCAGTTTTCCCAGCGAATCGAGGGTCATGCCCAAGCTCGCCCGTACCTTTTCGTTCGCCTCGATGCTGAGCGCCCCGAGAGTCCGGATGTAGGCCAGGCGGCTGCGGCGCATGATGTCGGGCCGCAGCTCGCCGATCTGGTGTTCCACCAGCGCGAAGCAGGTCCGGCGCAGGATCCGGTGCATGAGAAGCGGCGCCTCGATGACGTTCGGCACCGGGACGTAGATGGGGAGGTATAACCGGCGTCCGGTGGGATTGTCCGTCGTAGGAACCGTCCCATATTGCGAAGTGACTTTCGTCTTAAGAGCCTCGACTTCAGCTTTTTCCTTCTTTCCCTCCTCCGACCGGGGCATCGCCTCGTGAATGCGGTGTGCAATGCTGTCCGCCGAAAAGGGCCCCCATTGCTTGCCCTCACCGCTTCGAGGGTCATGAAAATCACCAGCATACCCGTAGAGACCGGCGACGCCGACGTCGAAGAGCACTTTGTTCACGAGCGTGGTTTTCCCCACCCCGCGAAACCCCGTTACCAGGGCGGCTCCGCCAAGGGGATCTCGGTTAGGATCGTACCGATTGCCGCCGAGCAACCACTCACGGAGTACGCGCTCCTGTGCTGGACGTGTAACGAAGTCCTTGAAGGGATACTCGGACAGCTCCCCGTCATCATCGATCTCGAGCGCAGCGGCTTCGCCAGCCATCGGAGCCAGGGAACGAAATGCCCAATCGGCCGTGTTCACGTGAACGCCCTCTCTTTTCGCTGATATTCGCGGTCTCGTTGGTTCGCTCTTCACCATGAGATAGCGGAGGCGACCTACCGTCATTTTTACTCCAGTTGATCGCCGAGGACAATCGTCGTGATCGAGGCGCGAGCGGCCGGATGCCCGTCGGCATCCGCGAGCGTAGCGTCTCACTCCCGGCATTCCCTCCTGCATACCAGAACCAAAAACCTGAGGGCTCGCGCAAGAATAAGTTCGACGCACCGAGAGCGCCGAGGCGCAATGCTGTCAAAAAGCGAGGAGGGCGAATACATTGACGTATTTAACCGACGAGCGATGCAGACAGCATTGATGGATCGGCGCACGAATGCCGAAGTTATTCTTGCGCGAGCCCTGAGCATGGACACTGAAAGTGGGCATGGAGTTCGGAGAATCGACGTGGCACCAGTGAGTGACCGTTCCTCGGCATCGCATCTCGCTGTGCGCTCCTATGGTTCGAAAGGTTCTGTCCGAATTTCTCAACGGGATTTGTACTGCACTTATGAAATGTTGACTGCTGGCGCGGCTCTGGCCGCTTTACCACAGTGCGGCGC
>CAYFWA010000324.1:5347-7511 GCA_964346625.1 uncultured Myxococcales bacterium | reverse complement strand
GCGGCTTCGTCACAGCTTCGTCGCGGCTTCGTCGCGGCTTCGTCGCGGCTTCGTCACAGCTTCGTCGCGGCTTCGTCGCGGCTTCGTCGCGGCTTCGTCGCGGCTTCGTCACAGCTTGTCGTGGGACCCGTCGCAAAACGGCGGGTTGCCCGTCTGCTTGCACATGCACAGGGCGGCGGTCTTTTTCTCCTCCATCTTGAACGCCACCGGGGAGAAGGCGCCCTCCCGGGTGTGGCTCCCGTCGCAAAACGGTTGGTTTTTCGACTCACCGCAGGCGCACCAGTAGTAGTCGCCCGGCTCGAGCTCCTGCACCATCGGCTTGGTGTCGGCGATCTTCGGCTTGCTCATGTTGGGTTTCCTCGTTGCGGTTGCGCAGGTTGGAGGCGGCTGCGCAGGTTGTACGGGGCTCGGCTCCCGGCGCGGGGCGCCCGGGGAAGATGAGCCTCAGGGGGTGGCGTGTCCCGTGTTTTCGTTTCCGCAGCCGGCTCGCGGCTCGGAATGCGGCTTCCAATAGACTGGGTCTGCCGGGGCGCCGGGTCAAGCCCGGCCCGCGATCCGGCGGGTGTGGCGGGCGAAGCGCGCCACGGCCTGCCCGTCACAAGAGGTCGGGTAGTCGGCATACAGCCGCTGCAGGGCCAGCATCCGGGCGCCCACCGCGGCCAGGCCGAAAAGCGGTCGCCGGGCCCGGCGCAGCCCCCGCCACAGGGTCTGCGGCCGCAGGGCGCCGGTGTCGAAGGGTCGCTCGTGCAGCCCCACCTCGAGGGTCTCACGGCTCATCAGGCCCGAGGCCAGCAGCGCCGTGATGTCGCCGGACGACAGGCCCTGGCTAAAGCGCCGGAACAGATCGGCGGCGGCCAGCCGGCCGCCGAAGCGACGCAAGAAGGCGGCGCCGTAGCGGTGCAGCCGGTCCGGATCGCCCAGCGCCCGTGGCGGGGCGTCGCGCAGGGCGTCGGCCAGCATCCGGGCGGCCACCAGGCCCATACCCACGCCGCTGCCGTGTACCGCGTAGACCATGCGGGCCGCGTCGCCGAGCAGCGCGGCCCCCGGGGCGCTGAGCCGCAGGCAGGGCGGGCCCAGGGGGATGGGCCCGCCGCCCCCCGGCCCGGGCGCGCCGATCCAGGCCTGGGCGCGGGCGAAGCGCCGCAGCACCGCCGGTCCGGGCTCCGCGCCGGTGGCCGGCACGGTGCCGCACAAAAGCCCCACCTCCTCGCAGGCCTCGTCCACCCCGACCATCAGCACCGAGTAGCCGCCGGCTACGCCGAGAAACGAGAGACTGTCGCCCGGGCGCGCCCCGTGGCGGGCCAATAACGTCCGGGCTCCGGCGGGATCGGCCACGGCAAAGCGTTGCTGCGCCGCCACGCACACGTCCGTCGGCGCCAGCGGCCCGGCCGGGTCCTGCAGCGCCGGGACCCGGCGGCGCACCGCCGCGGCGAAGCCCGAGGCGTCCACCACCAGGTGCGGGGTCACCCCCCGCGAGCCGGGCCCGGCGCCTTTGTCGCGCAAGGGCGGGTCGTATTCGAGTCCGGTCGCTCCCTCGTCTCCGCTGCGGCGTCCGTATTCGAATCCACATTCGAATCCGTGGATCGAGGGGGTCGGGGGCGCTGCGCCGTCGTCGGTGGGTTCCACCGGCGCCAGGATCACCCGGCGCACGCCAGGGCCGTCGCGCTGCACGCCCACCACGCGCTCCCGGGTGATCCGCACCCCGGCCGCCTGGGCGCGCGCCTGCAGCCGGGCCACCAGTCGGGGCATGTCCACGTGCAAAAGCGGGTCCTCGGGCACCCGCACCGAGGCGCTGCCCGCCGCGTCGGCGATCACCGCGCCGTGGGACCCGCCGGCGCGCCGGCGCTCCGGGGGGCGCGGGCGCGCAAGGCCCGCCTCGTCGAACAGCCACGCCGGCACCCCGTTGACCCAGCGGGCGCCGGCCCGCGCCGCCGGCCGCGCGTCCACCAGGGCCACGTCGCGGCCCTGCTCGGCCAGCAGGGCCGCGGCCCAGGCGCCGGCGCTGCCCGCCCCCACCACGAGGACATCGGGCTCGGCGGTGCGCTGCTCTGTGGAGCGGGGCATGGGGTAGCGAGGCTCCTTTTGCCAGGTCGGTATCCGACGGTCTTGCAGGTCGGTATCCGACGGTCTTGCAGGTCGGTATCCGACGGTCTTGCAGGTCGGT
>CAYFWA010000324.1:0-5247 GCA_964346625.1 uncultured Myxococcales bacterium | reverse complement strand
ATCCGACGGTACCGGGGGGGACGGCCGCGGTCAACGCCGCAAACCGAGCCGGACGTGCAGGCCCCGGGGCACCGGGCGCACGGCGGTCACCTCCACCGTCACGCCGGCGGCCCGCATCGTGGGCAGCGCCGCCTTTACCGCCAGCTCGGGGATGGCCAGCTCCGGCCGGAAGGCCAGCTCGGTGGCCAGGTCCACCAGGTCCTGCAGGCGGCGCGACTGGGCAGCGCAGGCCCGGCCCGCCTCGCGCTCGCAGCGGACCCAGATCCGCGGCGGGGCGCGGCGTCGCGCGGCCAGCCGCAGCCGCCCCGGGCGCGGCGTGCGCACCGACAGCGGCAGCCGCAGGTGCACCGACAGCAGCCGCCGCGGCTCGCCGGCGGTGCCCAGATCCACCCCCAGCTCGGGGACCTCCAGCCGCAGGTCTCCTTGCGCGGTGGTGGTCAGCACCGGCGGTAGGCCGTAGCGCAGGGCCCGGATGTCGAAGCCCCCTTCGGCCAGCTCCGGGAGCTTGACGGGCACCCGCGCCAGGGTGCCGGCCGCCCACAGCGTGGCCAGGTAGGCGTTGATCAGATCGTGGGCGATCCACAGCTCGGCCTCGGCGCGCGCCGCCGGCGCCGGTGCCGCGCGCGCCCCGGAGCCGGGGCGCGGCGTCGCCCGGGTCCGCGGCGGGCCCGGCCGCGGGCGGCGCCGCGGCTGCGGTGGGCCCGGCTGCGGTGGGCCCGGCTGCGGTGGGCCCGGCTGCGGTGGGCCCGGTCGGGGTGGGCCCTGCACCAGGCGCACGGTCCGGCGCGCAGCGGCGGGGACCGCTTGCAGCCGGGTGTCGTCGTCGCAGCGGTGGCCGCCCACGGTGTAGCCCCGGACCCGAGCGCTCAGGTGGATGCGCACCCGCGCCGTGCGCGGATCGGTGGCCAGGTGCGACAGCGTCAGGCCCAGGCACGCGGCGGGGCGCTGGGGCGAGACGCTGGCGGGCAGCGGCGGCAGCAGCGCCGCCAGGCGCCCGAGGCGCGCCTGGACCTGCCGGTAGGCCTGGTCCAGGGCGCGCAGGGGTGCGTGGGCGGCCCGGATCAGCTCGGCGAGCCGGTCGCGCCAGCGGGCGGAAAAGAGCCCGAACAGCTCCGCGGCGGTGTCGGCCACGAAGCGGTAGCGCCGCAAGGCCTGGCGCAGCTCGTCGGTGCCCAGGGGACCGAGGGCCACCTCGGGGGCCCGACCCGGGGGCCAGCGGAAGGTCACCGTCAACGGGAGCTGCTGGCCCAGGGGGATCTGCTTGGGGCCGGAAAGCATCGGCAGCAGGTGGGTCAGGGGTCCGGGCAGGTCGTCGGGCAGCCAGTCGCGGGGCACCGCCAGGCCCAGCGTCACCTGGCGCAGCCCCACCCGCACCCGCAGCTCGTGTGGGCCGCCGGCCTCCACCCCGAGCACGCTCACGCTCCCCACGCGCAGCGGGCCCAGGCGCGCCCCGCGCAGGGTCAAAGGCGGCATGGACCGGGCGACCCGGCGCACGGCGTCGGTGAGCAGGCGCCTCGTCGCCGGCTGCAGCCGGTGCAGCAGGCCCCCGGGCGCGAGCAGGGCGTCGAGCCCCGCCGACAGCACCACCGCGTCGTCCACGAGCGCCTCGAGGGGAGCCGTGCGTCCGGCGAGCCGGGCGTGGGCAAAAGGAAACCACCGGCCCCGCTCGTTTTGCCCCTCGCAGCGCACCACGTACATCCCGGCGCGGGTGGGCCCCGGGATGACCGCCCGGAACCCCCCCCCCGGGTCGGGCCGGACCCGCCGGCCGTTGCACCGCAGCCGCCGCACGTGCTGCACCCGCTGCACCCGACCGCTGATGGTCAGCGGGGCATCGGGGGTGAGCACCTGCTCGCGCGGCGGCGTGGACAGCCGGAGCGCCACTGGCGGCCCGGGCCAGACGAGCTCCCAGACGGCCCAGCCCACCAGGGCCCACAGGCCCAGCACGAGCACCGACGCGCCGAGCCGCTGGGCCCCCGAGGCGTTTCGCAGATCCAATGTCACCGCGCCCTCACCGCGCCCTCCGGGGGCCCGGTCCCTGCCGCCGGGCCCGCCCGCCGCGCGGCGCGCGGCGGTCCACCCACCGCGGCGCCCGGGTTGGGTCCGGAAGCATCATCTTGGCCTTCATGGCCCGCCCCCCACCACCAGCAGCGCCGCGAACATCAGCTCGGTGAGGGCCACCACCACCGTGGAGACGATGATCACCCGCGTGATGGAGCGGGCCACCGCCTCGCTGGTGGGCTTGGGCAAAAGCCCGAGCCGGGTGGTCACCGTGGCGGTGACCAGGGCATACAGCGGCAGCTTCAGCAGGGCCTGGGTGGTGATCTGGGCGTTGCCAAAGGGTTGCAGGTAGGGGGTGGGATCGGGCAGGCCCAACTTCACGCGACAAAGCACCCAGGCTCCGGCCCACATGGCGCCAAAGAGCACCGCAGTGCACAGCGCGTAGGCCAGAATCATGCCGAGCCACACCGGCGCTCGCAGGTAACGGTCCGGATCGATGGCCAGGGTCTGCAGGGCGTCGACCTGGCGCGAGTAGGTCATCCCGCCGAGCCAGGAGGCCACGGCGCTGCCCGAGCGGGCCGCGAACAGAAAGCCCGAAAGGGGCGCGGCCATGGCGGTGAGCGGCACGGCCTGGACCTTGTCCAGCGTGATGCGCGCCGGCAGGATCGAGGCCCCCAGCAGGATCATGATGAAGGTGGCCCCCAGGATGGCCCCCACCAGGGCGAAAAAGGGCACGCCCCCCACCCCGGCCATGCGCAGGGCGCGCCACCCGATGCCCAGGAAATCTCCCGGGTGCCGCAGCGCCCCGGGCAAAGCTGCCAGGGCCCGCAGCCCGCTCAGGGCGTAGTCTCCCAGGGAAAGGGGGCTCAGCGCGGCGAGGGCCCGGCGCGCCCGCCCCGGGGCCGAGGCCGGGGCCGGGGCCCGGCGGCGCGCGAGGAAGCGCCCCACCAGGGCCTCCTCCAGGGCGCGGGTCCGCCGCTTCTCCTCGGCCGGTTCCAGGGTGTCGGCCGAGTCGGGCCACGAAAGCAGCGGGGCCAGCCGGCCTTCGGCAAGCAGCACCACCCGATCGGCCACCAGGGCCGCCAGCAGGGGGTCGTGGGTCACCACCACCGCCCCCTTTTGGCCCTCGCGCACCACCTTTCGGATCAGGCGCCCCTGCCGCAGCACGTTGTCCAGATCCAGGCCCGCGGACGGCTCGTCGAAATACAGAAACTCCGGGTCGGCGCACAGGGCCCGGGCCAGGGCGAGCCGCCGCTGCTCCCCGCCGCTGAGGGTATCGGCCCGGCGGCTGGCGTCGTGTTCGTCGAGGCCCACCTCGGCGAGCCGCGCGGCGATGGCCGCGTCGTCGCGCGGCTTGCCGAAGCGGCGCAGCACCAGGCGCAGGTTGCCCCCCACGCTCAGGTGCTCGAACACCGCCCCGCTCTGCAAAAGCAGCGCCGCCCGACGCGGGTCGAGCTGGATCTCACCGCCGTGGCGCTGCTGCGGGCGCAGGTCGAACACCCGCTCGGCCAGGGTGGACTTGCCCGCCCCGCTGCCGCCCATGATGGCCACCGTCTCGCCTGGCCGGACCTCCAGGTCCAACCCGTCGAAAAGCGGCGGCTGGCCGGGGAAGGCGAAGGTCAGCCCCGAGACACGGAGCAGGGGAGTGGGCTCGGCCATGCGCTGGATCCTGACGTGGCGCCTCTCGTGGCGCCTCTCGTGACGACTCTCGTGACGACTCTCGTGGCGCCTCTCGTCGCTACCGGTCGGGGGCGCGGCCCGTCTTCGCCGCGGTGTCTTCCTCGGCCGGATCCCGCTGCGCGGCCGCGTCCCCGGTCGCGGGGTCGGCGTCCGAGCCGGCCCTCGCCGGCGCGTCTACCTCGCGGCCGGTCGGTGCGCCGCGGGTCCCCGCCTGGACCTCGCGCGCCGCCGCGGCGGTCTGCTGTCCTTGTACCGCCCGGGCGGTCGGCGCATTCCCGGCCGGCTGCGCTTCGGTGGGCCCAGCGGCTCCCGCGGTCGGCGCCCGCGCGGCTGCAGACGGGGCCGGGAGCTGCCCAGCCGCCGCCGTCGCCGTCGCGGCGGCTGTGGCCGCGGCCGAATCCCGGCTCGCCGTCCAGGGCTTGACCCAGTGGATCAGGGCGGGGGTGAGCACCACGTCGGCCAGCAGGGCCGTGAGCATGGTGACGCTCACCATGATCCCGAAGTGGCCCGCCGGGATCAGGCTGGCCAGCAGCAGGATGGCGAAGCCCCCCGACAGCACCAAGGAGGTGAACACCACCGCGCGCCCCACCGAGTGCAGGGCGCGGTTGACCCCGCGATCGTGGTCGCCGCCGGCCTGGCGCGTCTCGTAGCGCATGCGCACCAGCATGTGGATGGTGTCGTCCACCGCGATGCCCAGGGCGATGGAGGCGATCATCACCGTGGTGACGTTGAGGTTGATGCCCAGCCAGCCCATCAGGCCCAGGGTCACCACGATGGGCAGCACGTTGGGGATCATGGCCAGCAGGCCCACCCGCACCGACCACAGCACCAGGATCATCATCAGGCAGATCACCGCCAGAGCGGAAAAGAAGCTCTTGATCTGCCCGTCCACCATGCGGTCGGCCACGTGGGCGAGCATGGGCGCCATGCCGGTGACCTCCACCTCGAGGCCCGGGCCCAGCCGCTTTTTCACGTCGTCGCGCGCCAGGTAGCCCCGGATCTCGTCGAGGATGTGGCGCATCCTTTTGGTGTTGGGCCAGGCGGTCATGATGGTGACGTTGGCCTTGGAGTACTCGAAGTTGACCAGCTTCTCGAGCCGCTCGCGGTCCTGGCCAGCGGCCATCTCCAGGTAGGCGGCGATCACCCGCCGGTCGGTGGGCAGCCGGTAGGCCGCCGGGTCCCCCCCGTGCATCACGCGGTTGATCTCCTTGAGATACTCGGTGATGGCGAGGGTCTTGCGCACGTAGCGCAGCCGGCCGAGCTTGCGGGCGATCTCGTCGATCACCGCCAGCACCGCGGGGCGCTTGAGCGCCTCGCGCCCCACCCGCCGCGTCCCGGGCGCCGCGGGCCCTCGCGCCGCGCCCCGGGCCCGCGTCGCCGGCCGGGCCCAGGGCGCGCGGCGCGGCCCGTCCTCCGGATCGGCGATGACCTCGTCCTCTGGGTCTCGGATGACCTCGTCTCCGGTGCTCGACGGGCCTCTGTCCTCTGGGTCTCGGATGACCTCGTCGGCGGGGCTGCGGGCGCCCCTGTCCTCTGGGTCTCGGATGACCTCGTCGGCGGGACTGCGGG
>CAYFWA010000323.1:0-7529 GCA_964346625.1 uncultured Myxococcales bacterium | reverse complement strand
CACGGACACGGGGTTGGCGTTGTAGCAGTCGTCGATCACGCTGACACCGCCCAGCTCCCTGAGCTGGGCCCGATGGGCGGGCAGCTCGGTGGCCGGCAGGCCCTGGCCGATGGCCTCCGGCGATACATCCAAGGCATGGGCCGCCGCCGCCGCCGCCGCCGCGTTGAGCGCGTTGTGGCGGCCGAGCAGCGGCAGGCTCAGCTCGAGGGGCGTCCCGGCCACCTTCAGGCCCAGACGCAGCCCCCCTCGCGCGCTGGGGGCCTCCGACACCACCCGGACGTCCGCCGCGGGCAACCGGCCGAAGCCCAGCTTGCGGCCCGAAAACGCCCGGGCCAGGGCGGGCAGACGCGGATCGTCCAGGGGCACCACCGCGCAGCCCTGCGGCTCGAGCCGCCCCCAGAGCTCGGCCTTGGCGCGGGCCACCCCGTCCACCGAGCCGAGACCGGCGAGGTGGGCCTCCGAGGCGTTGGTCACCAGGCCCACCTGCGGGGCCACCAGGGCCGCCAGGGCGTCGATCTCGCCGGGGGCGTTCATGCCCAGCTCCACCACCCCCACGCGGTGCTCGGGCCGGCCGGCGAGCAGCGTCAGGGGCACCCCCACGTGGTTGTTGAAGTTGCCCGGTGACACCAGCACCCGCTCGGCGCCTCCCGCCGAGACCGCGAGGATGGCGGCGAGCATCTGCTTGGTGGTGGTCTTGCCGTTGGAGCCCGTGATGGCCACCAGCGGCAAGCCCAACCGACGCCGATGGTGGTGGGCGATCTGGCCCAGCGCGGCGGTGGTATCCGCCACCCGCAAAAGCGGCCACGACGGCGCCGCCGCGGGCAGCCGCTCCACCAGCGCCGCCACCGCCCCGGCCGCCCGCGCAGCCTCCAGGTAGCGATGGCCGTCGGACTGCAGCCCCACCCGCGCCACGAACAGGTCGCCGGGCTGCACGTCGCGCGAGTCGGTGGCCACCCCCGTCACCTGCCCGGCGGGCAGCTCCGCGGCAGAGCGTTCGAGGGCGAGGGCCACCTCGGCCAGGGGCAGCTCGCAGGCCGCGCGCAGGGGCACCCTCATGCGCCCCTCCGGCTGGCCAGGGCCGCCCGGCTCTGCTCGCGATCGTCGAAGTGGATGCGCTCGTGACCGAGGATCTGGTAGTCTTCGTGGCCCTTGCCAGCCACCAGCACCACGTCTTCGGGGCGCGCCGCCTGCACCGCGGTGAAGATGGCGGTGCGGCGATCCGGGATCACGGCGTAGGCCCGGTCGGCGGTGGCCAGCGCCTCGGGGGGCACCCGGCCGTGGCCCTCGGCGGACACGCCGTCGAGCACCTGGGCGATGATGGCCAGCGGGTCCTCGGTGCGCGGGTTGTCCGAGGTGACGATGGGCAGGTCCGCCACCTGGGCCACGGCGCGCCCCATGAGCGGGCGCTTGCCCGCGTCTCGATCCCCGCCGCAGCCGAACACGCACAGCAGCCGACCCGCCGTAAGGGGGCGCAGCGCCGAAAGCGCGTGGGACAGGGCGTCGGAGGTGTGGGCATAATCCACCAGCACCACCACCTCGGCCTCGGGATCCACGCGCTCGAGCCGGCCCGGAACCCCTTTGAGCAACGCCACGCCTCGGCTGATGGTCTCGGCGCCCACGCCCAGCTCGGCGGCCAGGGCCGCCGCCAGAGCGATGTTGTTGACGTTGTGATCGCCCACCAGCGGCGAGCGCAGCAGCACCGTGTCTTCGTCGAGCTCGAGGCGCATCCGCAGGCCGTCCAGGGTGGACTCCTGCAGGTGCACCCGCACCTCGGCGGCGACGTCCCGGGCGCTGACCCGCACCACGCGACCGCCGTAGCCGAGCACCATCTGGGACGCGGCCGGATCGTCGTACCACAGCACCGCCGCGCCCTCGGACGCCAGGTGGTCTGCGAACAGCCGCCGCTTGGCCTCCCGGTAGGCCTCCATGCTGCCGTGCAGGTCCAGGTGATCCTGGGTGAAGTTCGTGAACCCGGCCACCTCGAAGTCCAGCCCGGCCACCCGCCGCATCTCCAGCGCGTGGGAGGAGACCTCCATCACGGCGTGGCTGCTGCCCGCCTCGGCCATCTGCGCCAGCAGCTCCTGCAGCCGCGGCGCCGTGGGCGTGGTGAACGGAGCCGGGTGCTCCTGCCCGGCGAACCGGTAGCTCACCGTACCGATGACGCCTGGCTGCTGCCCGGCCACCTGCAGGATGGACTCCAGCAGGTAGGTGGTGGTGGTCTTGCCGTTGGTGCCGGTGAGCCCCACCAGGTGCAGGGCGCGGGCCGGGTTGCCCAGCCGGTTGGCTGCGGCGATCCCCAGGGCTTCGGCGGTGTCGGCCACCCGGATCACGGCGCCCGGAAAGGAGACCTTTCGCGAGACAATCACCGCCGCGGCCCCGGCCGCCTCGGCGGCGGGCAAGAAGTCGTGGCCGTCCACGGTGCGACCTGTCACCGCCACGAACAGATCCCCCGGCTCCAGGGCCCGGGAGTCGTCGAGGACCCGGCCCACCTGGAGATCCTCGTCGGCCCCGGAGGCCTCCAGCACGTCGATGCCCTGCAGCACCTGCCGCAGGGACATCCGGGTGGGGGGTCTTTGGTATCGTTGGCTCACGGGTTGCCGTTTCCTACGTTCGCCGGGCAGCGCCCGGTTACTTCGCTAGCCGGGCGGCGCCAGGATCACCCGGCAGGGCGCCCCCCGGGGAGCGGCCCCAGGCGGGGGCTGCTGGCTGACCACGCGCCCCGAGCCGCTCACGCGGCAGCGGAGCCCGAGCTTGCGCAGCCGATCCATCAGCGCCTTGAGGCTCAAGCCCGAAAAATCGGGCAGATTCATCGTCGGCCCCTCGGGAGGCGGCGCCGGCAGGGCCGGCGCTCGGGGCTCGTCCTGGGGCAAGGCCCGCGGGCGGGCCGAGCGGCGGCGGGCCGACCGCCCGCCGGGCTGCGGATCCAGATCCCGCGGCACGCCGAGATACCGCATGGCCTCCTGCGCGATCTCGGCGAACACCGGGCCCGCCACGGTGCCGCCGTAGTGCTCTTGTTGGGGCTCGTCCACGGTGACCACGATGGCCAGCCGCGGCCGGGAGGCGGGCACCACGCCCACGAAGGAGGCGAGGTACAGATCCTCGGCGTAGCCGGCGGGCTTGCGGGTCAGCGGCTTGCCCAGCCGGGCCGCCCGGGCCAGGGCTTCGGCCTGGGCCTTGGCGCGCTTGGCGCTGGTGGCGGCCACCTTCTGCGCCGTCCCCGTCTTGCCCGCCACGCTGTAGCCTTCCAGGGCGGCCTGCTCCCCCGTGCCCCCGCGCTGCACCACCGTGCGCATCATCTCGAGCACCCGGCGCGCCACCCGGCTGGAGACCACCCGGCGCCACCGCTTGCGGTAGCGCACCACCGGCGCGCCGTTGGCGTCGCGGATGGACAGCACGATCCGCGGGCGATACAGCAGGCCCCCGTTGGCCAGGGACGACAGCGCCGCGGCGAGCTGCACCGAGGTGGCGGTCATGCCCTGGCCGAAGCTGACGTTGGACAGCTTGGCCTCAGACCAGCGCCGCCACCGGCCCAAATGGCCGCTGCGCTCCCCGGGCAGAAGCAGCCCCGTCTTGTGGCCGAAGC
This sequence comes from uncultured Myxococcales bacterium, assembly GCA_964346625.1. Taxonomy (GTDB): domain Bacteria; phylum Myxococcota_A; class Polyangia; order HGW-17; family JAJRWW01; genus CAYFWA01. Next base: position 3,946 of record CAYFWA010000323.1, on the reverse strand, counting down.
CAAGGAGGCGCAAGGCGGTGTAAAGCCGCCGCTTGCCCAGCCGCTGGGCGATCTTGGTGGCGCCGATGTTGCTCGACTTCTGGATGACCTCGGTGAGGGTGAGCCACTTGTGCGGATGCGAGTCCTTGATCTTGTGGCGTCCGATCTCGATCATGCCGTTTTCGCAAAAAATCTTTTCGCCGAGCCGCACCACGCGCTGCTGCAGCGCCGCGGCCATGGTGAAGACCTTCATGGTGGAGCCCGGCTCGTAGGCGTCCACCACCGCGCGGTTGCGCAGGTTCGCCTGAGCGGAGGCGGCGAAGTTGTTCGGGTCGAAGTCCGGCATGCTCGCCATGGCGAGGATGTCGCCGCTGTAGGGGTCCATCACCACCGCCGTGCCGCCCTTGGCCTGGTAGATGTCCACCGTCTTGCGCAGGGCGTTTTCGGTGATGAACTGGAGCTTCTTGTCCACCGTGAGCGTCACCGTGTGCCCGGCGGCCGGGGTCAGGTCCGGACGACCCTCCACGTAGACGGTGTTGCCGTGGGCGTCACGCAGCCCGGAGATGGTGGAGCTCGAGCCGCGCAGCCAGCTATCGAAGTAGCGCTCCACCCCCTCGAGCCCCCGCCCGTCGAGGCCGGCGAAGCCGATGATGGCGCCCGCCAGGCGGCGGTTGGGATAAAAACGCCGGCTCTCTCGGGTGAGGTAGACTCCGTGGATGTCCAGGGCCTCGACCTGCTCGGCCTGCTTGGGGGTGACCCGGCGCTTGACCCAGACGAAGTAGCGCCGGCTGCTCAGCCGCTCGGCGAGCAGGTACCGATCCGCATCCAGGATGGTGGCCAGCTTCACCGCCGCCTCGGCCGCGAGGGGGCCCACCTTGCGAGGGTTGGCGTACACCGAGGGCACGTCCACGCTCACCGCGATCCGGTTGCCGTGCCGATCGAGCACCGGCCCCCGCTTGGGGGGCAGCTTCACCGTGTGGATGGCCTGGCGCTGGGCGCGGGCGCGATACTTGTCCCCGCGCACGAGCTGCAGCCCGAAGGCCCGGTGGCCGATGGCCGCGAGGATCAGCAGAAACAGTCCCAGACAGACCTTAATGCGCAACCGCACGAAGCGGTTGGGGTCGCGATCGGGATCGCGGCCGGCATCGCGGCCGGAACCCGGGCCTGGCGCCGGGCCGCGCTCGGCCGCCGGGCGGGCCGCGCCCTGACCCAAGGGGTGGCCTGACGCCGGCTCCGGGCGGCCCTTGACCGGGGGCCGCGCGTGCGAGGAGCCTGTGGTGCGCCGATTCATCCCCCCCCTCCTCCCCGGCGCGTGGAGACCCGCTCGGCGCCGTCGAGGGCCCGGATGACCGCCGGATCGGGCATGGTGAGCCGCAGCCGCTCGCGCCCGAGCTGCTCGAGCCGCTCGGGATTGCGCAAAAGCGCCCGCTCCACCTGCAGCTTGCGGTGAAGCTGCTGGAGGTGGGCCTCGCGATCGGTCTGACGCGAGATCTCGTAGCCCAGCCGCACCACCTGCAGGCGCACCCAGACGTGGGCCAGGGCGGCCACCGTGAAGAAGGTGGTCAGCAGCAGCACCGCCACCACCTTGCCCGTGTGCTTCGGGGCCCCGGTCCGCCCTGGCCCGATATGGTCACCGGCGCGGCGGGTCATGGGGTCGCCTCCCGGCCTTCGTCCTCAGCAGCCCGGCGCCGCCGCAGCCCTCGCAACCGGGCGCTGCGGGCGCGCGGGTTGCGCGCGAGCTCGTCGGCGCTCGGCGCGATGGGCTTCGGGGTGAGCAGGGTATAAGGCGCGGCCGGGCGCTCGGCCTCGGTGAGGGGCAGCCCGGCCGGCAGGTCTCCGCCCGGACGGCTCAGCTCCTGAAACCGGCGCTTGACCAGGCGATCCTCGAGGGAATGGAAGGTGATCACCGCCACGCGGGCGCCCGACGGCAGGATCTCCACGAACCGCTCGAGGAAGCGCTCGAGCTGCCCCAGCTCGTCGTTGAGCGCGATCCGGATGGCCATGAAGGCGCGCGTGGCCGGGTGCACTTCCTTCGCGGGCGCCCCCTTGCCCTTTCGCCGCGCCCCCTTGCCCCTGGGGCGGGGCAACACCGCTGCCACCACCCGGGCCAGGCCGCTGGTGTCGGGCTCCCCGGCCTCGTCCACGTAGGCTTTGATGGCCCGGGCCACCCGACGGGCCCGGGGCTGCTCGCCGTAGTCGCGCAGCACCCGCGCCAGCTCGGCCTCGGACAGCCCTCGTAGAAACTCCGTGGCGGTGACGCCGCTGGAATCGTCCATGCGCATGTCCAGCGGGGCGGCCTGCTGAAAGGAAAAGCCCCGCCGGGGGTCGTCGAGCTGCAGCGAGGAGACGCCCAGGTCCACCAGCAGGCCATCCAACCCGACCGGCCCCTCCAGCCCCTCCGGCTCCTCCGGTCGGTCCAGCCCGCTCAACAGCTCGGGCTCGTCCCGGCTCAGCTCTTGCAGGATCTCCACCAGGTCGGCGAAGCACCCCTTGCGCAGCCTCACCCGCTCGCCAAAGGGGGCCAGCCGCTCGCGGGCGTGGGCCAGGGCGTGGGGATCGCGGTCGATGCCCACCAGGCGCCCGGTGGGGGCGCAGGCCCGCAGGATGGCCTCGGCGTGACCGCCGAGCCCCACCGTGGCGTCACAGTAGACCCCACCCGGAGCCGGGGCGAGCAGCCGGAGGCTCTCGTCGAGTAGCACAGGGGTGTGGGCCGGGGCGGTCATCATCTCGAGCACTTTTTCAGGCAATTAAAACAAACTAGCTGTTATTATTGGCGATCTCTGTGTAGAGCTTGTTCAGGTTCCCCACCTCTGCGAGGTCGGCCTCGTGGGCCTGCTCCCAGCGCTGGCGATCCCAGAGCTCCATCCGGTTGAACATGCCGAGCCAGGTCACCTCGCGGTGGATCCCCACGAGCTCCCGCAAGGCCTGCGGCAGCAGGATCCGCCCTTGACGATCCGGCGCCACCTCGGTGGCGGTGGGCAGGATGGCCCGCGCGTAGCGCTCCAGGCGCGGATCCATCGGTCCGTCGGACACGAGCTTTTCCGCGAGCTTGTGAAAAGGAGCGCGGGGATAGGCCACCAGGCACTGCTGGGCATCGCCGAAGTTGATGGTGAGGATCAACCCCGGCTCGGGCTCCGCGGCGAGCTCCTCGCGGTAGCGCGCCGGGATGCTGACCCGCCCTTTGGCGTCCAGCGAGTGATGGTGTGTTCCGAGAAACATGTTGCGTTCAGTAGGATCCGAATCCCACTTTCCTCCACTCTATCCCACGATATGGATCCACTAAGCCATCCCATTCCCCAAACTGTCAAGTTTTGTTGAGGCAACTTCTCGGAATCACCCAGCTTACGCTGAATATAGCATGACATACATCGTCCTACATACCATATCTTGTATGTAGGATAAATTCCTGTCGGTGGGAGAAAGTGGGGAACAAGATCAATCGGATCCCGCTGATCAGAATAAAGCAAGATTTCACTTTAGGTATTAGCAGCCAATGCTCTGTTTTGACCAGTTTTTTCCCCAAGAACCGCAGGCCGCGTTCCGACGCAACCATGCGGCAAGGGAACCACCCCTGCGCCGGCGCACCGACGGGGGGGGACGGAGTTCGAAGATTCTAGCGCGATCCCGCGAACCACCCCTGCGCCGGGGCACGGACGGGGGGGGACGGAGTTCGAAGATTCGAAGTCGCGCCTGCAAAAACGCCGATGGGCCCACCCACTTCCCATGCCGATTACCTCCTGCCAACCCAGCGAGGCCGCGCGACTTCGAATCTTCGAACTCCGTCCCCTTGCTCAGTGCGCTCCCCCATGTCGCTGCCCCGGGAGCGGTCCGCTTGCCTCGCGGCCCCATATCGCCACCAAATCGCCAACCCTACGTCAATGCCCCCAGCCTCGCCACGCAGACTGCGGCTCTCCTCCTGCCAACCCAGCGAGGCCGCGCGACTTCGAATCTTCGAACTCCGTCCCCT
>CAYFWA010000322.1:6008-7532 GCA_964346625.1 uncultured Myxococcales bacterium | reverse complement strand
CGCGACTCGCGAGCAACTTCACGATTTCGCTACGACGTCCAAACTGATCGGTGCTATAGCAGCGTTCGGGAAAAATCGCTCCGCGTCGCCATTTCTCCAGAACGCTGCTAGGCTCCGGACCGGGACGACGCCGGAGGATCCGTGGCCGCCAGGGCTTCGCGGTGCTCGCGCAAAGCAGACAGCAGGTCGCTGACCTGCTTCTCGAGCTCCTCGAGCTCCTCGAGGCCGCCGCGCTCGCGGGCGTCGGACCCCGGGCCCGCGTAGCGCAGCCGATAGTAGCGCCGCACGACCTCGGTCGCTGGCGTGGGGAGCGCGGGCAGGCGAGCGTCCTCCCGGGCGGGCTCCTGGGCCGCCTCTCGGCTGGATGCTCGGGCGGGCACCTGGGCCGCCAGCCGGGCGTCCACGCGGGCGGCCAGCTCGGCCAGCGTCTCCCCGGGCGCGCGCTGCACGCCGAGGCGTCCGAGGCCGCGCACGAGGCGGGACACCACCCGGCCCAGCCGGCCCGACAGGCGCGGGGGGCTGCGGCCGGGGTCCTGGGAATCGCGGCGGCGGCGGCGGCGCCACAAAAGCAGCGCCAGCAACCCCAGCCCCAGGGCCAGCGCGCCCCCGCCGAGCCACCAGCGGGTGGACCCGCCGCCGCGCAGGCTGTGCGCGGCGCGCTGCTTGAGCCGCCGCAGCTTGCTGCGCAGAAACTGAAACAGCGTGATCTGGCGGTTGAGATCATAGTCGATCACCCACCGCTGCCAGCGCATGCGCAGGCTGTCGAGAAACAGCCGCATCCGATCCCAGGCGGAGGTCATGGAGGCGGGCTGCAGGCCCGCCGGGGGGGTGGGATCGAAGGTGACCCAGCCGATCCCTTCGAACCACACCTCCACCCAGGCGTGGGCGTCGCCCTGGCGCACCACCAGATACTCGCCGTAGGGGTTGTAGGCGCCCCCGAGAAACCCGGTGACCACCCGCGCCGGCACCCCGGCGGCACGCAGCAGCAGCACCATGGCCGAGGCGAAGTATTCGCAGTGGCCGGCCTTGGTCTCGAACAGGAAGTGGACGATGGGATCCCCGGACTTTGGGCGGCGCAGACGTCGGGAGTATCGGTAGTGCGTACCCAGGTGCCTCATCACTGCCTGGACCCGCGCGAGGCGGTGGTCGGCGTCCGCCGTGACGGCGCGCCCCAGGGCGAGCACCGAGGTGGGCAGCGCCGTGGGCAGGGCCAGGTAGTGGCGCCGGATGAACGGCTGGGTTGGCGTCCCCGAGGCGGCGCGCAGGGCGGCCGCCGAGGGGCGCCCCAGTCGGGTCCAGATCACGTAGCGCCCCCCCTTGGCACCGAGGTTCGCCCGCAGCTCTCCCCCCGGCCCCACCCGGTGCCGGGGGCGCTTCACCCCCGCCTTCTCTCGCACGTCGACGGCCAGCGGGCGGCCGGCGGAGAACATGAGATCCGCGCCCAGAGGCTCCTGGTAGATCTCCTGCCGCGTGGCTTGCGCCAGGGAGCGCCGCAGGTGACGCAGACGGGCGGGGGGCTCGCCG
>CAYFWA010000322.1:3617-5908 GCA_964346625.1 uncultured Myxococcales bacterium | reverse complement strand
GCGCGGGGCTCGCCGGCGCGGGGCTCGCCGGCGCGGGGCTCGCCGGCGCGGGGCTCGCCGGCGCGGGGCTGCCAGGCCAGCGCGAGGTAGCGCCCCTCGCGGCGGGTCCGGGGCTTGGGCGCGTCGGGGGAGCGGAACCACCGCCCGCCGGCGTAGCGATCGAAGGCCATGCCCCGAAAGTGCAACCCCTGCAGCTTCGCGCGATCCGGCAGGGGGTCGAGGTAGACCCGCATCACGATGGCGGGGTTTTCGCGCAGCCGGCCGTGGCCACCGAGCGACAGTCGCTCGGAAAACCCGGTGAGATTGCGGGTCTGCTTGCCGCGGCCCAGGGCATTGCGGGTGTCGAGGCGGGGGAAGAACAGAAACACGCCCACCGCCAGCACGAACACGGTGAGGGACACCACCGAGGTGCCCAGCAGAAAGCGCCCTCCCACGATGCGGCGGGAGTTGAGGATGCGATCCACCGCCACCCGCTCGCTCTGCTGATCGGTGGAGTGCTTGATGAGGTAGTTCTCCTCCATCTCCCGGCGCAGGTGAAACAAGATGAGAGACCAGGTGGTGGCGATGGTGTAGACCACGAACCAAAAGGCGAAGGATACACCGATGTTGAGCACCGACCCGGCCACCACCATCATGAAGGTGATCACGTAGAGCTGCAGATAGTCCCGCCCCGAGCGCCGGTTGAACAGCTTGTTCACCAGCAAAAAGAGCAAAAAGTTCACCGTGGCGATCACCAGCTCGTTGCGCAGCAAAAACTCCAGCACGCACAGCCCCAGCGCCACGAAGGTGGCGATGGTCCAGCCCGTCTGCCACAGCGCGGAGCCGTGTCGCCGCTCGGGGATCACCGCCGAAACCGCTGCGGCCACCAGCACGAACAGCAACACGGGGCTCTCGAGGTTGCCCCCGAAGGCCAACGCCCCGAGGGCGGCGGTCACCATCAGGTAGGTGGAGAGCTTGTGGACCGTGCGAAACCTCACGCCCACGCCTCCGGTGGGGGCGGGGTCCGGCCCCGAAACAGCTCCTGGGGGGCGAAGCGGCGGCCTCCCGGCCCCCTGGCTTGCAGCGTGACCCCTCCGGTGGGCCCCAGCCGCAGCACCGGCGCCAGGGCGCGCGGGGGCTCGGCGAGGACCGCGTCGGTGTCGGCATAGGGGAGCCGCGCCAGATACCCCAGCAGCCGCGCCAGATGGGCGGGCCCCGCGTCCGCGGGCACGCCGCTTTCGATGCCCTGCAGGCCCACGCGGTAGCCGCGATGGATCATCTCCGCGGCCAGCGAGGCCGCGAGGGTGACCGAACGCTCCACGCCCTCGGCGGCGGACAGGAGGCTGGCCTCGGCGCCGGGCTCCAGGCGGTGGTCCAGCAAAAGCTGCACCTGCTGGGCGACGTCGGCCTGGCGCTCGCGCAGCACCAGGCGGCCGCGGTGGGCGGAGCTCTTCCAGTGCACGTCCCGCGGGTCGTCCCCGGGCCGGAAGTCCCGCAGCCCGTAGACGTCCCCCCCCCGCCCCCGCACCCGCTGCTCGCGCTCCCCCGCGGCCCCGGGCGCCGGCAACGGCGGCAGGCGGACCGGATGCACCGCGGGCAGCACCAGCACCTCGGTCTGAAGCTCCACCACCCGGGACTTGCGCAGCAGGGCGAAGGGAAACTTGGTGGAGAGCCGGAAGCCGGCGTAGCGGTAGACCCCCCGGCGGGGGAAGGCGTGTCGGTAGGCCGTGCTCTGGGTCCGCCCCGGGGGGATCTTCAGGAAGTAGCACCGCTTGTCCAGCACGCGCTCGCCCAGGATGTCCTCCACCTCGATGGAAAACGAGGCGATGTGGCGCTTGCGGTTGGTCACCGCGATACTCATCAGAAAGGGCTTGGCCGCGTGCAAGGTGGGCGCCGCGGTCCGGTTGAGCTCCAGCCCCCTGAGCGACAGCTCCGACAGGATCCCCGAGACCACCAGCAGCCCGAGCATCATCCCCAGGATCAAAAACAGCAGGTTGTTGCCCGAACGGATCGCCGCGAGGCCCACCGCCAGGCAGATCAGGATGAAGAGCCACCCCTCGCGCGTCACGCGGATCCGCTCCCGCGGCTTCACCCGCTTGTGCAGAGGGCGCTGGCGCTTGCTTTGGGGCTCGAGCGTTCGTGCCATAGGCAGAACCCGACCCGTCCGGTGAGGGCTCGCCCCGCGGGAGCCGGGCCACGGTGGGTTTCGGATCGAGTGTGACCGCTCCCCCGAGCCGGGTCAACGCCCCCGCGTCCAAAGACCCCGCGTCCAAAGACCCCGCTCCCGATGCCCCCGCGTCCAAAGACCCCGC
>CAYFWA010000322.1:0-3517 GCA_964346625.1 uncultured Myxococcales bacterium | reverse complement strand
AAGACCCCGCGTCCAAAGACCCCGCTCCCGATGCCCCCGCGTCCAAAGACCCCGCGTCCAAAGACCCCGCTCCCGATGCCCCCGCTCCCGATGCCCCCGCTCCCGATGCCCCCGCTCCCGATGCCCCCGCGTCAGGTCTCCTTCTTGCCCGTCTGGCCCTCCTCGCTGGCGCGCTTGGAGGCGTCCAGGATGGCCTCGAGCACCGAGCCCAGGCGGCGGATGCCCATGATCACGTGGTCGGGGGCGCCGAGGACGTCGTCGATCACCAGCGCCACGGGGCGTCGCTTGATGGGCACCATCTTGAGGCGCTGCTCGAGCTCGGCCACGCTCGCCGAGTTCGCCATGAAGTCACCGTGGATGGACACCTCCCGCAGAAACCGGCCCTGGCTCAGCCGCACGGAGGTCTCCACGAACCCGATGGCCTCCTCCACGGGTCGGGAGTCCCAGGGCTTGAGGTAGGCGGGGCGCTTCTCCTCGACGGGCTCGGCCACCTCCACGCGGTGCGACAGGCTCTTGATGCGCTCGCTCTCGAGGGGATTGAAGCGGTGCTCCACCGGCTCGGCCTCCAACAGCCCCGCCATGGCCTCGGCGAGCGGCTCGGCCAAGGCGGACGGATCCAGCCCCTCCAGCTCTTCGGCCAGCAGCGTCGGGGTGGCGCTGGACTCCTCCTTGGTGCGCGGTGGGTAGCCCACCAGCGCCGTCTCCGGCCGCCAGGGCTGGTCCAGGCCAATCACGGCCTCGAGCAACGCCGAGCCATCCGCGGCGAGCTCGAAGCTCATGATCCCCACCCGTCGATCCTCGATGCTCAGAAGATCCTTGCCGAAATAGCGCGCCTTGGTGCCCAGCGCCACCAGACCGCGCACCAGCCCGGCGCCGTAGCGCTGCAAAAACTGCCGCGGCTCGCAGTCCAGCGGCTCGGTACGGTCCGGCAAAGCGAGGGCCACGTACAGGCGCCCGGCGCCCAGCCAGGCGGTGGTCCCCCCCGTGAGGCGGCGCAGCACCTCGAGCCCCCGCTCCTGGCAGGCCTCGAGGTTCAGCGCCGTCCGCGCGCGCTGAAACCGTCCCAGCACCAGCGACTCGCCGCGGGGACGGGCGATGCGCAGCATGGGGGCCCCCTGCGTCCGCCCTTTGCTCACCGCCTCCATCATGTAGGCCGTGGCGGCCAGGCAGTAGCCGGGAGACTCGTCCGCGTCGGTGACCACCAGGAGCCGAGACATGGGCGTGTTGATCCTCTCCCTCCGGGCGCCCCCACCGGGCGCCCACCGCGCGTCGGTCGCGCGTTCGTCGCGCGTTCGTCGCACGTTCGTCGCGCGTTCGTCGCGCGTTCGTCGCGCGTTCGTCGCGCGTTCGTCGCGTCCGCTAACGCAACCGGATGGTGGTGATGACCACCGCCCGGCCCTTGGCGTAGACGCGAGCCGTGAAGTAGCCCCCCTTCGAGAAGTAGGTGCGCTTGCGTCCGGCTGCGTCCTTCCAGTGATCGTTGGCCGCCCAGAGAGTATAGCTGACCTTGCCCTGGATGATCTGTTTTAGCGGTCGGTCCTTGGGGTTGAGCCGCTTGCCCCCCCGCACCACCCCCAGGATCCACGGGCCGCCGGGCTGGGTATCCCAGCTCTTGCGCCACGTGTTGCCCTTGGCGTCGGAAACCGACAGCTCGATCTTCTCGATGGTGAGCTGCCGCCCGCCGGTGTCCACGCGAAGCGTGAGCTTCGCGTCCCGTTTGCCGTCGGGGCGCGCCCGCGTCCCGGTGCCAACCTTGTCGGCGACGAACCCGTGATACTGCAGCGCCAGCTTCACCGGCCCCCTGGGCTTGCGCTTGAGCACCTTCGTCTTGGCGAAGATGCGATCGCCGCCCTGAAACACCACCTCGGCCTGGAAGTTCTGGAGCGGACGGATCCAGCCGGTGTTGTGGACGTAGAGGTCATAGCGCTGGGTCCCCTGGACCCGCACCTCGAAGCCCTTGTCGCCCCGGTTGAGCAGCTTGCCGCCCCGATACAGCGCGATCATGCGGTAACCCCGCGGCCGGGTGTCCCACACCTGGCCCTTGACCGCGGCCCCGCCGGGCCACACCGCCCGGAGCACCACCGCCGAGACCTTGCGGGGGGTGGGCGCCTGGATGGTGAGCCGGAAGTGGCCGTCGTTCTTGCCATCCGGTCCCGAGGGCGACTTGGCGCCCACCTTGTCCGCCTCCAGGCCGACGTAGGCGAGCTTGGCCGAGGCGGGCGCCTGCTTCTTCACGGTGGCCACCGCGACGGCCGGACCGCCCCCCGCAAAGCGCGCCACCACGCGGTAGCGCGCGCCGTCGCGAAACTGCCCCCGCCGCGCGGCATACAGGTGGTAGGAGGCCTTGCCCCGCAGGTCGTCGCGCAGGGGCCGATCGCCGCGGTTGAGCCGCCGCCCCTTGCGCTCCACGCCGAGCACCCAGATCCGGTTGCGGTGGGTGTCCCAGCGCTCGGTGCGGCTGGGCTTGCCGGACTTGTCGATGCGCTGCAACGTCAGCGACACCAGCTTGACGCGCCGCTTGCCCGCGTCCACGTTCAGCAGGAAGTGACCGTCGGGCACGCCATCGGGCCGGTCGCGCTTGCCGCGCCCCACCTTGTCGCGATCCGTGCCCTTCCACCGCAGCGTGCCGCGCACCGGCGCCTGGACCCGGGCGCGGGCGTACACGCCCATGCCGTCGTCGAAGGTGACATAGGCGCAGTAGTGCTCCCCGGGCTTGAACCCGCCCACGGGCTGCGCGGCGTACAGGTCGTAGCGGACCCGCCCCTTGAGCCGATCGATCACCTTGCCGCGGCCCAGCGGGAGCTTGCGTCCCGCCTTGAACACCCCCACCGCCCACAGGCGCTTCTGATCCGTGTCCCAGGCCGCGCGCCCGGTGAGCACGCCGCGCTGGTCGCAGCTCCGCAGCAGCACGTGCACGATCTTGCGGAACCGCTCACTGCGCAGCGTGAGGCGGAAGTGTCCGTCCTTGCGCCCATCAGGCTTGACCTGCTTTCCCCGGTCGGCCTTGTCCTGCAGCGCCCCCATCCACCGGAGATCGGCCTGAGCGCCGCGCTCGGCCTGCGCGCGCGCCGCGAACGGCGCCATGAGGAGAAGGGCCAGGCCAAGGGTCCCGAGAAATCTACGCTGGAACATGATGGCAGAGCTCCTTTTGAGCCTTGGATGATTCGTGCGTCATTAATTGATATCGAGCGTCATTAATCGAGTGGCATCCATCGAAAGTCATGGCGCGCCGGGGACGAACGCGGCGCGCGCCGAAGTGGGTCGCGAGCCGGCTTCGCCGGCCGATACTACGTAGATCCCCGGGGTTGAGGCAAGCCCCGGATGGCAGAGCCGCGGGATGAGCCAGGACCTGGCGAAACGCAGACGAAACGCAGACGAAACACCGGAGGCCGGATGCCCACGGACCGCGGCCGCGGGACGCGCCCTTGGAAAAAACGTAACCGTTCAGGTGTCCCGTAGGACCGAGGTTGCGCGAAACGGCGAATTGGCGCCTTTCCCTGCAGCGGCGCGAAGCGCG